>NZ_BASL01000732.1:0-49070 GCF_000648255.1 Candidatus Protochlamydia sp. R18
GAAGCTGTGTTTCTAATTCGTGAATTTGTAGGTTTAATATCTGAATTTCTTCATTTGCTGGGTGTTGTCTCATGTTTTCGATTTCCTTCATCATTATTGGTGTTTTTCCTATCATAAAATCAGATAAATTTATAGGTGAAGCCTCAAACTCTTCTAACTGTAAATTTGCCATGTCGTGTGCAATAAAAGGTGTTTGAATATTGCTTCTTTTTCGCTGCTTGTCTCTTTTTTTAGTTGCTAATATTAATTCCTCTTCTTCAATGGCTTCCTGAAGCCTTTTATTTTCTTCTTCTAAGACTTTAAGACTTTCCTGAATTGTGTTTTGTTCTTCTATATGGATAGTTTCATTTTGAATTTTAACTAAGCTATCAACAATTTCATTAATGTACTCTTTATAATCTGAATTTTTAGCTAACTCTTCTAGACTTTGCATAATTAAAGAGTGGGTTTCCCAATAACGATCTGCTTTTTTTACAATTTTTTGGAGAAATTTGGAATTTGGATATTTTTTTAGAGCTAATTCTGTAAGTCTTGAAACTCTATCGCGATCTCTGAGAACGAAAAGATCTGCAAGGCCTTTGAAGGCTAATTCTCGAACATTTTTTGTCACCTCAGATTGTAAATGCGTATCGACTTCATTTACTTTATCAATCATATCTTCTGACAGTGGGGCTTCAGAATCAAGCCATAGCTCTTGCGCGATCTCTGCGAGCTTCCATTTTTTGGGGATATGAAAACTATTAAGCTTTGTTACTTGTATTTGTGCATGCGATGAGTCTACATCACTCCTATTTCTTAGCAGTAATTTTCTGTAAGTAGGATAAAGCTTTGGAGTAGCGCTGCATTTTTCTGAGAATACCTGCTCAATCGCACTCATGGAGCTTTTACGCATGCTCGAAAAAGCTATTATGTTTTTTAAATCCAGATGTTTAAGAATCCTATCGAATAAATCGGTGTTGTACTCAATCATAGCATCATTTATGATTCTTAACATAGATGTTGGCCTTCTATTAAAAATAATAGTCGTTTATCTTATAAAACTATTTCCGAAAAAGTTTGATTATTTGAATAAAGTTTTCCATCGAAATAAATAATTCTTTTTTACTGCAAATTAAAATTATATCCTACTATAAACTGTTTAATGGGTATTTTTTGTTTGTGAATGGCAGAAGCTTTAAATGTATTGGATCTAAACTTTAAAAAAGGTCGATTTAGCCATAGATTTTTCTGCTATTGGGCTTGTTATTCTATTCCCTGAAGCTGAATCATTTTAAATGTTTATTTAATACAAATTTTCGCTTTTAAAATGTCAATTTATAAGGAACAGATAGCCTTAATAAAAATGGGCAAAAGTTAAGCGTCCAGTTTTAGAAAATTTCCTACAAGATAAAGTGATAAAGGCAACTTTTTACAGATGAAAAATCAAATTACGGGGAAATTGATACCGTTTGAAGTTAAGCGTAATTTTTAAAGATTTAATTCAAAAATGACAAATGTCATTTGAGTCATTCCGTAATTCTTATTAAAGATGATGCTTGATGCGTCCTTCCTGTCTTTTAAATAGACCCTCTAAAAATTTTAAGGACGTATTTGCCTGGATTTCTTCATTCGGCAGAACATTATCTCTCGTCTATTCCTCTTCGCCAGCTTTCTAAAATAGAGTGGCAAGAAAAGCCCTTTAAAGCCAGTTAAAGTGAATTGCATCTTTTAGTTTACCAAATCGAATGGGATGGTTAGAGAAAGAACACTGATGATAACAAGAGAAAAACGAAACATCTGTTGTGCCCATTGTTGATCATTAGAAGTTTTTAAACCCCTCAATCCCATGAGTAGCCATGTCAGACCTAATCCGATTGTCAGAATCAAATAAAGAGATCCGGTAAAATGGAAAAATGTTAATAAGCTGGATGTCAATGTGAAGATAATAATATACAAAAGGATGCGAATTTTTGTTATTTGAATTCCTTTTTTCAGGGGTAAAACAGGAATATTAGCTGCCGAATAGTCTTGCAGACGATAGATAGCAATAGAAAAAAAATGGGGCATTTGCCAAAACACCATCATGGCAAATAAAATAAAAGCCCCTAAATCTAATTGATTGCTGACTGCACAATAACCAACAAGAGGTGGAACAGCTCCTGCTAGGCTTCCTATCGCCGTTCCGTAAACTGTCCGACTTTTCCAAATACTATAAAAGAAAACATAAATAATAAATCCCAATTCAGCGATAACTAGCGTTAAAAGATTGGTATAGAAATATAAAATAATAGCTCCAACGATTGCTAAGGCTAATCCAAATATAATAGCTTGCTTTTCAAAAATTACTCCTATCACAAGGGGTCTGTTCTGAGTTCGCTTCATGAGTCGATCTTTTTCAAGATCAATGTAGTTATTAAATACACATCCAGAAGCCATGATGAAAGCTAAACCCAGGATTGTTGAAAGAAAAAGTCCGAATTGAAATTGCCCTTTTGAAGCTAATAAAAAACCAGCCATCACTGTGACGAGGTTGCCAAAAATAATTCCTGGCTTAGTCAATAATAAATAGTAGTTAATCATGTGTCATTTCTTGTGTCATATACCCCATCATGCGTTCATTCAAATCATGCATAATCCAAAGTGATCCGATAACGACGATGAGTAAAATTAATATTGTAAAGCCTAAAGCAATGCTTTCCCACCGGGGTTTAGGTTCTTGCCCAATATGCAAAAAGAAGACTAGCTGAACAAATGTTTGTGTTAGGGCGAAACCTATCAAGGTATAAACTAAATCTTGTCCGTTTAAAATTTTAAAAAAAACAAAAGAAAAGGAAAGGAGTGTTAAGATTAACGAGGCTGTAAAGCCTATGACATAAGATTTAATTGTTCCATGCCATTCTTTCTTTACATCATCTAAATTTAGTTCATGACACATTTAAGCTACTCCCAGTAAATAAACAAATGTAAATATCGAAATCCAAATTAAATCAAGAAAATGCCAAAATAAGCTAAACAGGGCTAGACGGCGAAAGGTGGAAAGCGTAATACCTTGATAAATGACTTGAGCAATCATCACGATCATCCATAATAATCCAAATGTAATGTGCAACCCATGCGTTCCTACGAGAGTAAAAAAAGAGGACAAAAAGGCGCTTCTATCAAAGCCATTCCCTTCTCGAATCAGAAGAGAGAGCTCTTGAATTTCTAAGAAAAGAAAGCTACTTCCTAAACAGAATGTAATAATCAACCATCCGATCACATATTTTTTTTGATCTTTAACGGCAGCGAGCATGCTTAATCCACATGTCATACTACTCAATAGTAAGATCAATGTTTCTATAAATGCTGTTGGCAGTTGGAATAGTTCGTGTGAAGAAGGGCCTCCAAACGTACTTTTATGTAAAACTGCATAGGTACAAAAAAGAGTGGCAAAAAGTAAACAATCTGTCATTAAATACATCCAAAATCCGAAATACGTTTTAGAAAACGTATCTTGATGTGGATCTGGAGCACGAATATCGGGTTGCCGATCAAGGGTATCTTGATGATGAACTATTAAAGATGAACTCATTGGTTTTATTACCTCTTTGAATAGGAAGCTTCTATTTTTTTGATTTCAGCAGCAGTAATGACTTCATGAGGATCATCGTGAGATAATCGAACAATCAGACAAGCTAGAATTCCGACAAAACTTCCTAAAGCAAGCCACCAAATATGCCATGTCATTGCAAATCCGAAAATCAAACTTAAAGTTCCTATATAAAAAGCCATAGGGGTGTTTTTAGGTAAATAGATATCTTCATAATTTTTTTTCTGTTCGGGTGCGACACCTCTTTTAATTGCCCAAAGAGGATCGATTTGATCGACTGTGGGGATAATGGCAAAATTATAAATGGGAACAGGAGAAGGAATAGACCATTCTAGAGTTCTTCCATTCCATGGATCGCCACCTGTACTATCCCAATTCTTTTTGCGATTTTTAATACTCCAAAATAATCCAAAAAATTGAATAAATGCTCCACATGCTATGATAAAAGCTCCAAAAGCAACAATCAAGAAGAGAGGGTGCCATCCTGTCGAAACATCATAGTGATCTAATCGTCTTGTCGCTCCCATGAAACCAAGCATATAAAGAGGCATAAAGGCTAGCAAAAATCCACTTAGCCAACACCAAAAAGCATATCTATTTAGTTTTTCATCCAACATAAAACCCGTAAACTTGGGAAACCAATAAGTAAATCCTGCAAAAAATCCAAATAGAACACCGCCAATTACCATTCCATGAAAATGGGCAATTAAAAATAAACTATTATGAACTTGGTAATCAACGGGAGGGGAAGCTAGTAAAATACCTGTCATTCCAGCAATTGTAAAATTTAACAAGAAAGCGAAGAACCAAAGCATGGGAGAGGTAAAATGAACCCGCCCTCGAAATTTTGTGAAGAGCCAATTAAAGATTTTAACACCTGTTGGAATAGCGATAATCATCGTCAAAATCCCGAAAAGGGCATTGACATGTGGGCTAGCTCCCATTGTAAAGAAATGGTGGACCCAAACGACAAAAGAGAAAAAAGCAATTAAAACGAGAGCCCAAACCATGGAGACATACCCAAATAACCTTTTTTCTGAAAAAGTGGGAACAATTTCAGAGAAAACTCCAAAAATGGGTAAAATCAGAATATAGACCTCCGGATGCCCCCATGCCCAAATCAAGTTCACATACATCATCGGGTTTCCCCCACCACCAGTCGTAAAAAAGTGCATGTCTAGGTAACGATCTAGCGAAAACATAAATAAAGTTGCAGTTAAAATTGGGAAGGCAAAGATAATTAAAACCATCGAGCACAAACTACTCCAAACAAAGATAGGCATCTTCATTAAAGTCATTCCAGGACAGCGCATTTTTAGGATGGTTACGAGAAAATTAATCCCGGAAAGTGTGCTTCCGATTCCTGAAATTTGTAACATCCAAATCCAGTAATCAACTCCTTCGCCGGGACTGTATTCTAGAGCCGAAAGAGGAGGATAGGCTAACCATCCGGCTATTGAAAATTGACCAATGGCAAGTGAAATGAGTGTTAGCATTGCCCCGGCTGTAAAAAGCCAGAAGCTAACCGCATTTAAGAAGGGGAAAGCAACGTCTCTAGCGCCGATTTGCAAAGGAATAATTAAATTTAAAAGTCCGAAGACTGCTCCCATGGCTACAAAAAAGATCATTGTTGTTCCATGGGCAGAAAAAACTTCTTGAAAATGTGTAGAAGAAATAAACCCTTGAGAATCTCCGACAGATAAGGCTTGTTGCAATCTAATCATTAAAGCATCTGTAAATCCTTTAAAAAACATGATCAATACAACAATAATATACATAATTCCGATGCGTTTGTGGTCAACTGTCGTGATCCATTCATTCCAAAGCCATTTCCATCTTTTAAGATAAAAAATCAGGCCAATCAAAGCGATACCGCTGATAAGCATCATCACCACGGCAAAATTTTGACTAGATTCATGTTTAAAAGATTCTAAAGTAAGTTTACCAAACATATTTTAATTATTTCTTTTGAGGGTACATGTATTTATCAATTGTTAGTTCAAAAAGAGAATTTTCTTCTAATCGATAAATTTCTACTGGATTGTTTTTACTGGGTTTTGCGATTAGATTATATTCGTTTTGATTTAGAATATTGTTCGATTGTTTCGCAGAAGTTAACCATTGTTGGTACTCTTCTTCTGTTGAAGATCTTGTAATGAAATTCATCCCTGAAAATCCTTCTCCACTTAAATTTGCAGAAGATCCTCGATAATCTCCTGTGTGATTAGCAATTAAGTAAAGTTCGGTCTGCATACTCGGCATTGCGTAAATTTGTCCTCCAAGTTCAGGGATCCAAAATGAGTTCATGGGGGCATCGGCAGTAATTTCAAAATGAATCGGGGTGTTTTGGGGGATTTGTAGAAAATTGATAGTAGCAATTTTTTCTTCAGGATAGATAAAAAGCCATTTCCATTGCAAAGCGATGACTTGAATAGTGATTTCTTTTTTATCTGAGATAATGGGCTTATAAGGATCGAGTTCAGCTGTTTTTACCCATGTTAAAACGCTCAGAAATATTATTAAGACTAAGGGAATGCCCCACCAAATAAATTCTGCAAATTTGTTATCAACTAAATCTGGATCATATTTCCCCTTGGGGTTATCTGCACTATATTTCCATGAAAAAACAAATGTTAAAATGTAGACAGGAACAACCACCAAAAGCATTAAGGCTTGAATTATCAGAAGAAGATTTCGTTCTTTGACAGCAATCCACCCTTCTGGAAATAAAATGGCGATAAATTCTTTGAAATGTAAAATCTCTAGAACCTGCATAATCAAAATCAAAAACAAGATTAAGCCGGTAAAAAATAGCATGTAGAAGACAGATTTTCTAGCTGCTTTCATCTTTAAGTTTATTCCTTTAATTAGAGCGAGATTTATGGAGAATTTCCACTCAATAACTAAATGATTTGCCAATAAGAATTAATTATCTGGTTTAATCGACGCGTTTAAGATTTGCTATCACGCATCGATTTATCTCTAACTATTATACATTTATTTTTGAATGGTATAAATTTTCAAAATAATCATATCTGCGGTTTTATGGCTATTAAAACTTACAAAAAGAAGATGAATTGATGGAAAAATACGTATACAGACTATTTAAAGGGGTTTTATGCGTGAAGTAATAAGAGGATGGAAGGATGAGTCATATTTTAAAATTAGTGATTTGTTTGTTGATTTGCGTCGGAGGAGGTTGGGCATGTGGCTGGATCACTTCCTCTAGTGTTCATCAGTGGTATCCAACGCTTATAAAATCATCTCTTACTCCTCCTAATATTGTCTTTCCTATTGTTTGGACCTTCCTTTATGTATTTATGGCTATTGCATTATATTTGATTTGGATCAGTCCTACAAAAAATAAAAAGCCTGCTTTTTTTATTTTTGGTGTGCAACTTATTTGTAATTTTCTTTGGTCGTGGATTTTTTTCTATTTACAACTCCCTTTTATAGCTTTATTGAATTTGATGATTTTATGGGGATTGGTTTTAAACACAATAAACGTGTTTTATCAACACTCTAAGCTGGCTAGCCAACTTTTATGGCCTTATTGGATTTGGATAAGTTTCGCTTGGTACTTAAATGCATTTATTGTTTTTTATAATTAATATGCGTTAAAGAAGAAGCTTCCAGGGAAATAAGGCGATTAAGCAGGATGAATAGGACAAATAAAGGAAAGATCAATCGAAAAAGAGAAGGGATAATTATTCCTCCTCTTATTTTAAAAATTAAACAAACAGGGAATGTGCATAATCAGTTCTGCTAGATGCAAAAAGTTTTGGGAAGAGATTAGCAGCAATGACTAGAGATATACTTGTTAGAGGGAAGCGGTAACCTAAAGAAGCTGCGAGGGCAAAACTTCCTGCATAGGAAATGCTAGTTCTCAAAGCTTCTCCTACAAAACTTAGCTCCTGCCGATTATTTCCAAATTTTTGAAATAGAGGACTAATCGCTCCATGAATCAAGGTAGCAGTGATTGCCATAGCACCACGTAAAGAGGATGCTTTTTCATTGTTGAGGATTAAGAAACCAACTGCAAAATTGAAAGCTCCCGAAATACAAGCCGCTTTAGCAGTATTTTCTGGTATGTGGCTAGCATAATTAGAAATAGTGTTTGCCGTTGAATGATAGATAGATTGCATACTCATAAAAATTTTCCTTTTTTGTGTGTTAAACTCTCTTATGGTAGGAGAACTGCATTAATAGATGATAAATTTAAACTTAAATACTTATTTTTTATTATCAGCAAATATTCAAAGAAGTTTGTCACAAAATTTAAGTAAATAGAAGGTAAAAAAGAAAGATAATTTGAAAAATGAGGGGGTAATTATCCCCCTCATTTTAAAATTTAAGCGATCATACGATGTGTCAATTTACTTGTGCAAGGTGTGCCAAGAAGATATGGGAAGAGATTAGCAGCAACGACTATAGATATACTTTTTAGAGGGAAGCGGTAACCTAATGAAGCTGCGAGGGCAAAACTTCCTGCATAGGAAATACTAGTTCTCAAAGCTTCTCCTACAAAACTTAGCTCCTGCCCATCTTTTTCAAGTTTTTGAAATAGAGGACTAACCGCTCCATGAATCAAGGTAGCAGTGATTGCAATAACACCATATACAGAGGATGCTTTTGCATTATTGAGGATTAAGAAACTAACAGCATAACTGAAAGCTCCCGAAATAGCAGCCGCTTTAACAGTATTTTTTGGTATGTTGCTAGCATAATTAGAAATAGCGTTTGATGTTGAATGATAGATAGATTGAATACTCATGAAAATTTTCCTTTTTTTTTGTTGAACCCTTTTATAATAAAAAACCTATGTTAATAAATTATAAATTTAATGTTAACAATTTGATTTTTGTAGTCAATAAGTACTATAAATTAAGATTTATTGGCAATCAAGAGATTAGAATGAATATAACAAATAAAAGTTAGGTTGAAAAAGGAAGCACAGTAACTCCTTCGTTTTAAAGTATGGTGTTAGGGGGGGAGTACGATAATTGTTTGATTAACTTTAGCTAGACTAAATAAATTTAGTAAGAAATTAGTAGCAACCACTATAGATAGGCTTTTTGAGGGAAGTGGTAGCCTAAAGAAGCTGTGAATGCAAAGCCTTCTTTCCAAAAATTAACTAATAGAAATCATATCGAAATTTTTGAAACAAGAGATTATTGCTTCTTGTGTCAGGGAAGCAGTGATTAACCTAGCATCCATATCTGTGGATTTTACAGGATGGGTGAAATTGTGCGGCTCCTATTTAATGGTAAAACGCGCACTATAAAAAAGGTGAGTTAAGAGGAGATTGTGTTTTTCAAAATATTAAAACATCCTGCGTGATTTTTGATCAATTTGATGAGATTTAAGAGAATTTTTGCATTCATCAAGGTTAATTCAAAGATGTGACTATTTAGATAGGTTTTTTACCTAAATAACTTACTAACAAATTATTAATAAATATTGGCATGTTATTTTTTTGCTGTTCATCTGCCCACTTTAAACAATCCTCATTACTTGCAAGGTTTCAAAATAATGGATTGGTGAATTCGCCTATGTATAAGTATATAATAATAACTTCAACAAATTATGTTTAAATGAAGTATTTTGCCAAAAATAACCCCAAAGTCTGTTAAAGCTTTGAGTTTTTTTATAGGACTCGATTTACGAGAGTGTTTTTTTGTATTGGATTAATCTAATTAGTGGCTGTGTTTGTCATAGAATGATAAATTGGATTAATAATATTTATTATAAAATCTTTTGGTTATTAAAAATTTATTGATAATAAATCTTCAATAAAATTTTATGTTTCTTAACAGATTATTTTATTATGAGAAAACATATCGAATTTTAGGTGAACTCTAAATTTTTTTCTTTTTGCATAAAATTTTTCGGCCATCACAAATTTCTCAATTAATTTAGCATCCAAAAATAAGGCTTTATGAAACTTCGATCTCTCTTTTTTAGCTTACTTTTTATAAGTCTCAGTATCTTACTTTTATTTTTTCTTGTTAGAGCTTGGATGCAAAAAGATATTTTTGAAGAAGATCAAAACCTTGTTTGGGTAGGGGCTATTATCGACAATCATGATCAATTGATTCCTTCTTTTCTACAAACGATCGAAAAATTGTATTATGATAAAGCAAAAATGCATTTGCAAATAGATAGTTGTAACCAAAATAAGCATGTAAGAAAAAATGTGATGCAGTGGGTGGAAAAAAATAGGAAATTTTATCAGAGTCTTGTTTTTGTGGATCATACTTCAAGCATAGATGAAAAAAAACATTTTATTGAAAAAAATAAAGTGCTTGCAAATATTAAAAATGGGTATTTGGCTAATTGTCAACAGCAAAGCTGCAATTATTGTTTGATTTTATCTTCCGATATGCTTATTGCTCCTCATACGTTAAAATATCTAATAGAAAAAGATAAGCCCATTATTAGTCCGCTTTTAAGGCCTTTTCCACAACCTCATGATCCTTACCGTAATTTTTTTTGCGATGTAACGGAAGAGGGATATTACAAACACCATGAAGACTATCTAGCAATTGCAAATCGACAAAAACTTGGAACTTTTCGAGTCCCTTGTGTGCATGGTGTTTATTTGATTCAAGCTTCATTCTTAAGTCAGCTGAGCTTTACCGAAGGATTTAAAAATTATGAATTTTTAGCATTTTCTACATATGCTCGAAAAAAAAATATGGGTCAATTCATTTGCAATGAAAGGGAATTTGGCTTTCTCATGCATTTAAGCGATGATGCAACATTAGATCAACAGAAAAACTTTAAATTAGTGAATGCAGAAAAAGAAATTACACCTGCAATTTTTCATTCCATTCTTTCTCCTTATTTTGCAAATGACTTTTATTTGAGTGAAATTGCAAAAGATTTTAATCTGGATCAATACCAAATTTATCGTGTTTACAATCGAGACCTTTTTTTACTAGACGAAAACAATGATCGCATTAAAAGTCATACCATTAAGCAAGGTGCTAATTGGGAAGAACATTTTTATTCTCAGTTTCAAAAATATGTAAAACCGGACACAATTGCGATCGATGTGGGTGCACATATAGGTACACACACCTTAGCTCTCTCAAAATTAGTGGGAGAAAAAGGAAAGGTTTATTCATTCGAACCACAAGCCAAAATATTTTGTGAACTCGCCATCAATATGTATTTAAATAATTGTCATCAAGTAGAGCTTTTTCACAAAGCTTTAGGGGTAAAAAAGGAGTGGAAAGCAATGCATATTCTTAAAGAAGGATATGAAATGGTTTCTTCTCCTTTTTATTTAGACAATAAAAATAAAGTCCAAATTGTCGAGCTAGATAATTTTCATTTACACAATATTTCATTGATTAAAATCAATGTAGAAGGATTTGTGATGGAAATTTTAGCCGGAGGATGGGAAACAATCCAAAGAAATAAACCTGTCATGATCGTCAAAATCTCTAACAATGAGCAAAAACAAAATAAAATTCAAACCATTGAAAGTTTTGGATATGCCAGTTCAAATTTATCCGGTAATGATTATTTATTTATCCCGTTAGAACAGTTAGGATTGCTAGAAGAACCAAATTAAAATGATATCTAATTACTCATGAAAATAACATTCAAATATTTCCATTATTGTTTATTCTTCTTTACTTCTATTTTATCAGCACAAAATCCAACACCTGCTATTAACCAGGAGCCAGCTCCGTTATCTATTGTTTGGGAAGGGTCTTTTTTAGACTTGGGAAGTTTGTCTCTTGTCAATCAAAGTTTTTCAAAACAATTAATGCAGGTACCGGAAGTTAAATTAACTTGCGTATCAAATAAAAATTTAAGTTCCTTGCAAACTTTAGCAGATCCCAGAGTAATTGATGAATTGAAAAATTGGGCTCACATTGTAAAAATAGAATCTACCCAAGAAGCTCAAATTACAGTGCGACATAGTTGGCCTCCTAATTGGCAAGTACCTAAAAAAGGAAAATGGGTTTTAATGCAGCCTTGGGAGTATGGGTATATCCCTTTAGAATGGGTTGAAAATATTAAAAAAGTTGATGAAGTTTGGGTTCCCACGCATTTTGTTAAGCGTGAATTTGTAGAGTCTGGTGTTCCAGAAAGTAAAGTTGTTGTGATACCCAATGGGGTTGACTGTCTGACATTTAATCCTCAAATTGAACCTTTTCCTCTCAAAACAAATAAAAAATTTAAATTCCTTTTTTTAGGAGGCACAATTTATCGAAAAGGTCCTGATTTACTTCTGAAAAGTTATTTAAAAACTTTTACTAACTTCGATGATGTCTGTTTGGTTGTCAAAGATGTGGGAGTTAAAGAGGCGTATGCAGGACAAACATATGAAAAAATGTTTAAAGAGTTTCAAAACAATCCTAATGCGCCCGAAATTATTTATCTTGATGAAAATTTAACCGCGAATCAAATTGCAAGTATTTATAAAGCCTGTGATTGTTTAGTACACCCCTATAGAGGAGAGGGATTTGGTCTCCCAGTTTTAGAAGCGATGGCTTGTGGTTTGCCAGTTCTTGTGACTAAAGGGGGAGCAACAGATGATTTTGTGACAAATGCCTATGGGTGGCTAATTCCTTCTTTTAAAAAATCGATAGGCTTACATTTTAGTGGTTACACGCTTGCAGGGGAAGGTTGGTTAATGGAACCAGACATAGAGGCTTTGTCAATGCAAATGCGTTGGATTGCTAATCATCCCTCTATTGCAAAATCTAAAGGTGCGGCTGCGAGTCAGTATGTTAAAGAGCATTGGACTTGGAAAAAAGCGGCTGAACAAGCTTTAAATCGTTTAAAATTAATCGCTAATTAGCAACTGTATTTAAGCTTTAAAAAAAAGATTGAACTGACTTTATCCACTAGTCTCAATGCCATGTGCTCTCATTTGGAAGGAAGTGTTCGCCGGAATAAAGGGGAAAAATTTGGGATTCTCCTTGACATGGCGCTAGTTTGGATGGAGATGAAGATCTCTTAGATGCTCCTATAAGTTCAAATTTTTCTTTGCCGTCAACTTAGCTAGCACTATTATTGATATGATCTTACGATGTGTGGATTTTTTGAAACTTAGAGTTCAATATTTGGCAAATTCTTGCGCTTACAAAATTTTTTCCTCATAGGTAAATTTCAAGCAAAAAATTTTGTTATGTAATCTCGATAATTTAGAATTTCCTTTGAAATTTCTCATTTCATTCGCTTTTTTAAAAAATTGAGAACATACGTTTCTTCAAAACTAAGTTCCATGACTAAATCTACAGATTTTTTGCTTGGGCGCTTTGTCCTCTTAAATAAAGTTTGATCTAAGTAAGCATTAAAGACTTCTGGATGGACATAACTTTTGCGGCAAATGGCTGGGGTATTGCCTAACTTTTTAGCCACTTTTTCTATGGCTTGGACAATGTTGCGCTTTGCTTGCGCATGTGAGTCAAAGTGTTCGAATTCTTGCAAAGCAAAGACAGTCAACACTGTTCCTGCCCATGTACGGAAATCTTTAGCTGTAAAATGATCGTTTGTGATCATACGTAAATATTCATTAACATCTGTAGAACTGATGGATACAGGCATGGCATTTTCATCCATGTATTCAAAAAGCTCTTGTCCCGGCAAATCTTTACAACGCTTGACAATTTTTGCTAGACGTTTATCGTATAGAGTGATGGTATGCTGCTTTCCACTTTTACCAAAAAATTTAAAAGTCATTTTTGTTCCTTCAATCGAAACATGACGATTTTGTAGGGTTGTTAATCCAAAAGAATTATTTTCTTTTGCATATGCTTCATTTCCTACACGGATGAGCGTCATTTCTAATAAATAAACGACTACAGCCAAAATTTTTTCTTTTGACATCTCAGTTAAAGATAAATCTCGTTTGATTCGTTTTCTGATTGTAGGGAGTGCTTGAGCAAAAGCGATCATCTTGCCATATTTGGTTTCATCGCTAACTTCTTTCCAAAGTGCATGGTAACGGTATTGTTTACGACCCTTCGCATCCCGTCCGGTAGCTTGGATATGACCATTAAGACTCGGACAGATCCAAACATCTGTATAGGCAGGAGGAATAGCTAAAGCTTGAATACGTTTAATTTCATTAGAATCGATAATAATTTTGCCATTGCTATCTTTATATATAAACTGTTTGCCTTTACGCTCTCGCGTAATTCCATGTTTGAAATTGTTCACGTAAGTTAAATTAGCGACTTCAGCTAATTTTTTCGGATCAATTTCTGTGCAAGCTTCGGGCTTTATTTTAATTTTCTTCATCGTAAATCTAATTTTAGTTGCTAAACCATCGCTTATCCTGCCCTATAAAAAATTTGGATTTGAGTTGCTTTAATAGGGAGATAAAAATGATAAGATATCTTTTGCCTAGAAGTTAAGCAAATTAATTTGTAATCACTTTACCAAATTAAGAGAAATCGATTTAGAAATTAAAATCTTCATCAGATTTAGTAAAAAAATATTGATTTGGCTTGGATTTTAACTTTTTAGATAGAAGCAAACATAACATGTTTTTGACATAGTTGCTCAAACTTTTAATTTTTTTAGAAGAGTCTAATTTTAAGCAAGGCTAGTTTATTTTTTAAAGCTAGTATTTTTAATGTATGGCTATATAATTTTTTTAAGAAATAAACTAAAAAAATTATAAGTCAATCGAACCCCTGTTTAATTTTTTTTAAATATAAGATCAAGCTCAGTTTGTAGTTTGAAAATGGCTAGCTCCTTCGCTTTAGCCTCAATTTCAATTGTCATTGCCGGAAAATCGAACCAACAGGTAGGGAAATCTTGAATATCAATATAGTCATGATGCCTTTCTCGTTTTGGTCCATTCCAGCCCTCTAAAGGAGAAGATATATGGAAAAGGGGTTCTCGATCCCATGTTTTATAAGCCTGAATGCTTGCTTGTTCTATGGACAATTCATCGGGTAAACAACGATGGTGATGAACATCATAAACTAGGGGGATTTTGAGTTGTTGACAAAGGGAAAGCAGATCTTGGGGAGTAAAACACCGATCATCATTTTCTATTGTTAAACGTGTGCGAACGCGTTTTGATAAACGTTCAAATCGCTCTGCAAAATTAGTTAGAGCCTTTGCTTTATTTCCGTATGTTCCTCCTGCATGAATGTTGATTACATCTGCTCCTAATAATTCTGCTATTTCTCCATGGTATTCTAGTTCTTGAATAGAATTTTTGACGACATGCTCGTGAGGGGAGTTAAGAACGACAAATTGATCAGGATGAAAGGTTAGCCGAACAGCATTTGTTTGAGCTAATTTTTTGCAGTATTCAAATTTTTGGAAAATAAGCGCAGCTTCTGGTAATTGCTCAAGGTGATAACCATATTGAAAATGTTTAAATAAAGGAAGAAATTCACTGTGAATTCGAAAACTCCCAATATTAAATTGTTTACAATATTCAATAGCAGCTATCAACGTATTTAAATTACTTAAGATTAATGTACTTAAAAAATTTAAATAAGGTTCGCCTCGATTATTTAATCTTGCAATATACGCCACAGTTGTCGTGCGAAACTTAATTGGAGCTTCTTTAAAAATACAACACAGTCCCCATCTAATTTTATGCATTGGATATTCCCTTGTCGTGATCATCTATCGTTTATACATGTACAATACTATCATAAAAAAATTGGCTAGACTAGAGATCTAGTTTGCTTTTGCCCGGAAATAAAGATTTAAATATCAAATTTTGCTAATTCCCAATCATCCTAATCTATTCTATTTTTAATCGTTGAAGCAATTGTTGTTTTTCGAATTTTTCATCGATTTGGAGATACTTAGTTTGCTGCCTTCTTTCTCTTAAATGAGATAAATTTAGGAAAAGTTCCTTTTTAGTTCCTTTTTGAACTATTTGATCAGCGTGATAACTAATATGAGTCATTAAGCAAAAAAATCTCATTTTAGTTTTCAATCCTCGCTATCCATTTCTTAAGAATCTGAAAACTTTTTTGCAAAAACATGCGAATTCTTCCTGGTAAAAATACGACAAAAATATTACGAACTAGCTTCTAGAAACGACCGCGTTGACAAGGAAAGCTTTTGTGATTAATAGCCTAAGGGTTCAAATGTTTTTCTGTTCAACTGGATGTAGGGATAGAATAAGGAGGTTTAGAAGAATATTTTTTAGAGGACTGAATGGAAGAAAAACTGTTATTGATGCTGCGTGAGTTTTTTTTGATACTCATGCAAGCATCACAACATTTGATGAAACTCCGGATGCTAGATTCGAACTAGCGACCAATGGATTAACAGTCCACTGCTCTACCGCTGAGCTAATCCGGAATATTTAAGAAGTGCTTATCTTAGAAAAATCGTCATTTAAAGACAACATCTTTTTAATTTTATTCTTAAAATAAATTTAAGGATATTTTGAGAGATTTTAAAATCCGATCAAAATAAAAAAGGGAAGAACAACATGTTCTTCCCTTTACTCTTAAGAAAAGCAAGAATGGATTAATAATCCATGCCGACAGGTGCCGCAGGAGCAGGTTTCTCTTCTGGGATGTCTGCAACAATAGCCTCTGTTGTTAGTAACATAGCAGCAACAGAAACGGCGTTCTCTAACGCGCAGCGAACAACTTTAGTAGGATCTAAGATACCGGCTGTGATCATGTCTACATATTCGCCTGTTAATGCGTTATATCCTTCTTTTTCTTTCATTTTTTCTACAGCTTGCAAAATGATGGCACCTTCTTGTCCTGCATTTTCAGCAATTTGACGAAGGGGAGCACTTAACGAGCGCGCCATGATTTTAGCACCTGTTTTTTCATCGCCTTCTAAACTGTCAGCTAAACTATTAACAGCTGGAATGCAACGAATAAAGGCTGTTCCACCGCCAGGAAGAATCCCTTCTTCTACGGCTGCAGCGGTAGCTCTTTGTGCATCATCTACACGGTCTTTCTTTTCTTTCATTTCGATTTCTGTAGCAGCTCCGACATGAATCACAGCAACTCCACCGACGAGCTTAGCAAGTCGTTCTTGAAGTTTCTCTTTATCATAGTCTGAAGTGCTTTCTTCAATTTGACGTTTGATTTGTGAAGCGCGATCAAGAATAGCCGCTTTTGTTCCAGCCCCTTCAACAAGGGTTGTTTCATCTTTTGTTAAAACAGCTTTTTTAACACGACCTAACTGTTCGATTGTTGTTGTTTCCAATTTTAAACCGATTTCTTCACTGATGAGTTCTCCACCAGTAAGAATGGCAATATCTTGTAACATGGCTTTACGACGATCACCAAAGCCGGGTGCTTTAACAGCACAAACTTTTAAACCTGCACGTAGGCGGTTGACAACAAGCGTTGCAAGAGCTTCACCTTCAATATCTTCAGCGATAATAAGAAGAGGGCGGCCTGTTTCCACAACGGCTTGTAGAAGCGGAATAATTTCTTTAATCGCACTGATTTTTTTCTCATAAATTAAGACATAGGCATCTTCTAAGATACATTCTTGAGATTCCGAATTTGTCATGAAATAAGCGGATAAATAACCTCGATCAAATTTCATTCCTTTGACGACATCAAGTTCAGTTTCAAATCCTTTGCCTTCTTCAACAGTGATTGTTCCATCACGGCCAACTTTTTCAATCGCTTGAGCAATCATTTCTCCGATTTCAGCATCGTTATTAGCAGAAATAGTGGCTACTTGTGCGATTTCATTGCGATCATCAACTGTTTTGCTTCTTTTTTTGAGCTCTTGAACAATAACTTTAACAGCTTTTTCCATTCCACGTTTTAGATCAAGGGGGTTAGCACCTGCTGCTACATTTCTAAGTCCTTCAGAGTAGATTGCTTCGGCTAACACTGTTGCAGTCGTAGTTCCATCGCCAGCTTTATCAGCTGTTTTACTAGCAACTTCTTTAACCATTTGTGCGCCCATATTTTCGAACTTATCTTCCAGTTCGATTTCTTTAGCAACAGTGACTCCGTCTTTTGTGATATGGGGAGTTCCATAAGATTTGTCAATAACGACATTACGTCCTTTAGGACCGAGGGTAACTTTAACAGCGTCAGCTAAAGTACGGACACCTTTTAAAATTTTTTGTCTGGCATCTTCTTTAAATTTAATAATTTTAGCGGCCATTTGAAATCTCCTGTGAATGTGAATAATTAATTATTTTTCTACAATGGCAATGATATCATCGGCACGAAGAATCACTAACTCTTCATCATTTAGAGTTATTTCTTGACCCGAATATTTTTCCATAAGGATCACATCACCGATTTTGACAGGCATGGGAACTAAGGTACCGTTTTTATCTTTTTTACCTGTTCCAATTGCTATGACTTCTGCCTGTTCTTGTTTCTTTTTTGCAGTATCGGGGAGAATGATTCCTCCTTTTAACTTCTCTTCGGCGGCTAAGCGGCGAACAAGAACGCGATTTCCTAAAGGTTTTAGTTTCGTGATTTGAGAGACTGTTTGAGTTTGTGTCATAGGGATCTCCTATATTTATTAAGTTAAAAGTTAATGTTAGATTCCGCACTAACTATCTAATGGTGATTGAGGTAGTCAATATAGCCGGCTAAGTTTTTTTTAGCAAGTGAATTAGCAGTGAATCAACTTAATTGCTAATTTTTTTAGTTTCTAACTAAAGTTACATGCCGACAAGAAACCTATTTTTCTGTCGGCAATTAGGTAGGTTAGACTTTGACGTCCGCCAATAAAGATTCAAGTTCATTCAGAAGTTGATCAAATTTTTGAATAGTAGATTTGACAGGAAGGGGAGATTCCATGTCAATACCTGCCATCTTTAACATTTCGATAGGGTATTGGCTGCAGCCTCCTTTTAGAAAGTTCAGATAGTTTTCACGATCTTGTTGTTGACCATTAACAACTTTGTCTGCTATGGCAAGAGCTGCACTAATCCCAGTTGCATACTGAAATACATAAAAATTATAATAAAAATGAGGAATACGAGCCCATTCAATATCGATTGCTTCATCAATTACAACGTCGGGGCCAAAATATTTATGATTGAGTTTACGATATTCTTGTTTAAGAAGCTGAGGTGTGAGAGGAATATCTTGTTCTACTTGTTCATGGATTAAAAGTTCAAATTCAGCAAACATTGTTTGTCTAAATAAAGTGGCTCGAATATCCTCAATTTTCTGATTGACTAAGAAAATTTTCTCAATAGGATCTTGACAGCGATTAATAAGTAAACGACTCAAAAGATCTTCATTAAAAGTTGAAGCCACTTCTGCTAAGAAAATAGGATAGTCGCTATATTGATAGGGTTGTGTGCGGCGACTATAAAGGCTGTGCATGCTATGGCCAGCTTCATGAGCTAATGTAAATACATCTCTTAAAAGATTCTTATAATTCATAAGAATATAAGGCATACTGTCAAAACATCCACTAGAATAAGCACCCGAACGCTTATTTCGGTTTTCGTAGCGATCTACCCAACGCTCTTCTTTTAATCCTTTCGCCAATAAAGATTGATATTCGGAACCGAGAGGAGCGACAGATTCAATGACAATATCTTCTGCCTCTTTATAAGATAAACGAATATCCACGGCACTAGTTAGAGGGACGTAAATATCGTAAAGATGGAGTTGGTCTAATTTCAAGATTCTTTTGCGCAAGCCCATATACCGATGTAAAACCGAGATTTTTTCTGTTACAGCCTCAATTAAAGCATGGTAAACAGATGTGGGTATATTTTTAGGGAATAAGGCTGATTCTAAGCAGGAAGTATAATGTCTAGAACGTGCTTGAAAAAGATGGTTTTGCACTTGACCCGAAAGGAGTTCACAAAGAGTATTTTCATAAGCTAAATACTGATGATGATACTGGTTAAAGGCTTTTTCTCTCAAAAAACGATCTTGGTCTCGAATATATAGACTATAAGTAGCATGAGACAGGGCATGTTCGCTTCCTTTATCATCTTTGATAGGAGCAAATTTAAAATCCGCATCACTAATTGCATTAAACGCTTTATAAGATGTTTGCAAAGCCTGACCGGCAAAAGCTAGTAATTTTTCATTTTCGAACGATAAGGTATGCTTTTTGGTGCGGATAATTTTTTCTAAATGAAATTTATAAGCAACTAAAGCAGGAGAGTTTAAATATTCTTCTAATTGTTCATTAGATAGAGCAAGCAATTCAGGTTGAAACCAAGAAATTTCTTGAGAAAACTTGTGAGCAATAGTCAGAATTTGCTCATAAGATTTTTTAAATATTGGATTCGCAATATCCTCGTCATGGCGTAAATGAGCATATGTATAAAGCTTAGAAAGCTCTCGATCTATGCTCATCATTAAATCTAGAGTATTTTTAACATATTCAGGGCCTCGGTGAAGTGAACCTTGTAAAGCTTGGATAGCAGGGCAAAGTGATGTTTGCTGGCTTCCAGCATTAGAAAATGTTTGAAAAGCTTGTTCCCAAGCTTCATGAGAAAGATAAAGTTCTTCTACATTCCAACGATCACTTAATGAAACTTCTTCGCGAGATTTAGTCATATTTAGCTTCCTTTGTTTCAAGAAATATCAATAATGCTTTATTTTCGATAAAGTTTTTTAAAACTGGTGATAGTATTAGTTTTTTAGTTTAAAGGGAATATTTTGATGAAAATAAAAGCTAAAATTTCAAAAAAAAGATGATTGATGAATAAGTTTTAAAGATCATTAATAAAAACTTGGTTTTTTTTAAGAAATTCGTTAGTTTTCAAGTGAATTTCATTAGATAATTTGGATTATACATAATTAAATGGTTTGAGAATCTGTTTTTAAAAAATTCAAATTTTTGATAATTAGTTTCTTAAGTTGAATAATAATAAGCTTTACTGGTCTGTTTCTTCTTTAATTCAGCGAATTAAAAAATATAAATTTTAATTTTTCCCATTAACTGATTAAGAAAAAGCAAAAAAGTAAAGTGTTGAGGAGGTAAATATGCTGAAAACAACTGAAAAGTCTGTTGTTAAGGGAAAATTTATTGTTAGTAACGATCGAGGACTTCATACAAGACCTTCAACAGAACTTGTAAAGTGCGCAAATAGTTTTAGATCTCAAGTTTTCTTGAAATATCAAAAGCTTGCTGTTAATGCAAAATCATTACTTGGCGTTTTAATGTTAGCTGCTTCAAAAGGGGCTAAAATTGGGATTGAAGCAGAAGGAGTGGATGCTCAAGAAGCTGTAGAATCTATTATTGAACTTGCTAACAATAATTTTTATATTAAATATTAATCGTTTTTAAAAACAAAGGTTTTTGCTTAGCTTTGCAAAAATCTTTGTTAAAGTTATTCTTCAACTGCAATTGTTTTTTCTAACACTTCTTTTGTACAATAGACGGGTGCATTATTCATCAAAGCTAAAGTTAAGCAATCACTAGGACGAGCATCGATTTCTAGAATATGTTTCATTTCTCCAATATTTTGTTCTAAAAAAAGTCTTGCGAAGTAAATTGTATCTTGAACGTCATTGATAACTACTTGTTTAACTGAAATATCTAAACCGTTAAAAATTTTATCTATTAAATCATGTGTTAGAGGCCTTGGTCTTTCTGCTTCAGTCAAAAACATCTGTAGAGTTTTACCAATTTGAGGGTCCGTATAAACGGCAAATCGTTTTTCGGCGGTTCCTAAAATAACAACTGTATAAGATCGCGTTTGCATGATTTTATCAAAGTTAAGTTGAATGAGTTCAGATTGCATATAAGCCTTTTTGTCTGATTAGTCTAATTAATCATATTTAATGAGATTTCTTTATACTATCCTAATTTTTTTGAAGAAAAAATCTATTATTTTAATAAATAAGCATTTTTTTTATAAGTCATGCAACAATTTTAGTCATTCCATTTTGGTATCCAATGATAACACGCCCTGCTAAATTAAAAAAAAGCCCAGTTTCTAAAACCCCGGCAAAACTTTTAAGCCGATTATGTTCAAGAATAGGATTGTCAATGGGTTCAGGAAAACAAATGTCAAAAATATAATTTCCATTATCTGTACGATACAAGCTCTGATCTTGATTAACTCGTAATGATCCGCAATAACCGTGATCCTTAAGTTTTTTTACTATATGATGAAATGTAAATGTTGAAATCTCGGTAGCTACGGGAAATTTTCCTAACTTATTCACAAGTTTAGTCTCATCGATCACAACGATCATTTCTTTACTTGCTGAGGCAATGAGTTTTTCTCGTAAAAGAGCACCTCCTCCTCCTTTAATCATCTGTTTGAAAGGATCTATTTCGTCCGCTCCATCGATTGTTAAATCTAATTCTAAAATAGTGTCTGAATCGACAATAGGAATGCCAACCAACCGAGCTTGCCGCATGGATCGTTCTGAAGAGGCAATTGCAGTTATTTTTAGGCCTGCTTGACAGCGCTTACCCAAAGCTTCAATGAAGTAGGCTATTGTGGAACCTGTTCCTAAACCAATAATCATTTGATCTTGAACAAATTCTACAGCTTTAAGGGCAGCTGCCTTTTTTGCTTTAATGGATGGCGAATCGTTTGTTTGTGTCATATAAAATCCCTTGTCAAAAAATAAGCTTATTAATCAGAGAAATTTATGCCCCAAAGGGACAACCAATAGGCTTGCATCTCTGTATTTAAAGCAGGATAAATTCTATTCCATAACCACTCATTACTTGCAAACAAAGGTTTGTATGTTCCCCAATGTTTGGTATCTACAAAAGCTAATTTTCCTGTTTCAGTAAATACTAAATTTTGAAAATGGGTATCCCATAATTTTAAAAGACAAACCATTTTAAAAATTTTATCGAGTGTAGGAGCATCCATTTGTTTCCATTGTTTAACATTTTCTTTGTCAGATAGTGGATACATATCTTCAGCAATTAAAATGTACCAGGTTTCATTCAAAGAGTTTGACTTTGGTAAAGGATAAAGCCATTTTTTTGGTACGTTAAATATATCCTCAAAACTAAATGCTTTGATACTAGCCTCAATCGTTTGTGATCCAGTGAAACGCATTGTCCATTCATTGTAATGCGTTTCATGAGGAATATGTCCTTGGCAAGCAATTTTAAAGATGTAACCAGGGATTGCTGGATGTTTAACAACAGTACGTAAATAATGATCTTTTAAGATTTCAAATCCGTAAGTAGTCAATAAATCAGGTTGACATATTCCCTCCATCAATTGTTTTTCAAATGATTTCAACAAAACTGCTGTAGGATGATGAGGAGATATAAAAAATGGAGATAAAAATAATCTAACGAAGTCGTCATGTGATAAAGGAGTATCTTCGGGAGGCTTTGGATTTTTTTTAGGAAAGCGATAAAAAGATTTTTTTTGTTCTAAAGAAATAATATCGCTGTTTATTAAGCTTAACCAGCCTAGAGAAAAATAAATGAGCTTTTTTATTTTCTTACTATTCATTCAAAAATCTTTTTTTACGTGGTCTATCCATCGTCTAATTTGAGAAATTTATAAAATTGGCGAAAAAGTTGTGTAAAAGTAAATTTGGAATGATGGTCTATGCGATTCATCATATGTTAAAGCTTTATATTAGGAAAAGGTTTTAGGGTCAGCATTTTTTTTGATTTGGATGTATAAAAATTTAGTGGTTATTATATTAACTTTAATGCAGTTTTTAATCTTTTTGTCTAAGCTAAATGGGGACTAATCGCGCAGAAGCAGACTCAAAACTTATAGTAGCGCCGCATCTCCACAACAGGAAAACTTGTGATGATAAAATTAAGAAATTTGAAAGAGTTATTGACTCAAATTTTTCCGGAAGAAGGTTTGATAGATTATTGTTCGAATGGTTTACAAGTGGAGGGAAAAAGCGAAATAAAAATTTTAGCAACAGCTGTCTCAGCAAGTTTAAATACGATTCAAATGGCCATAGAAAGAAATGTGGACGCACTTATTGTTCACCATGGAATTTTTTGGCAAAGAGATAGTTATGTGATTGAAGGAACTAAAAGGGAAAAGCTTTTTACTTTACTGAGATCAGGGGTTTCTCTTTTCGCATACCATTTGCCCTTGGATAAGCATCTCACATTAGGCAATAATTGGAAGGCAGCTCGTGACTTGGGATGGGAAAAATTAGAACCCTTCGCCTTTATGAATGGAGTTCCAATTGGCGTCAAAGGAAAAATTAAACCAACAAAACGAGAGATTGTTAAAACAAACCTGGAAAGGTATTATCAACATTCTGCTAATTGTGCTTTGGGAGGGCCAGAGCTTATTCAAACTTTAGCTTTAGTGTCGGGGGGAGCTCATAAATCTATTTTGGACGCAAGTCGAGATCAGGTAGATGCTTTCATCACGGGAAGCTTTGATGAGCCTACTTGGCATCAGGCATTTGAAGAAAAAATTAATTTTTATGCATTAGGGCATTCTGCGACCGAACGTGTAGGTCCGCAGACATTAGCCAAATATTTAGAAGAACAATTAAAAACGCCTTGTCTATTTTTAGACGCGTTTAACCCCTTTTAAATATGAGTTTTCTGATTTCCAGTTGTTGCTGAAAACATTCAGCAACAACTGTTCTATCTACTGTTATGGAGAAGAAGCTTCTGAAGAAGCGGTGATATCTTCAGCACTGTTTTGCTTCATGATTTCTTTAACGCGTTTAACTAAATCATCTGAATTTGCACGAACCGCTAGCAAAATTCCACCGGATTTTAAACGGTTTTCATAACGTTTAGCTTCATATTCAGGAATACCACCACCAACTAAAGCGCCAATAATTCCACCAATTGTTCCTCCAGCACCAAGCCCACTTAAAGCGGCCATGATAGGTCCTGCTGCGATGAATGGCCCAGCTCCCGGAATTGCTAAGGCTCCAATTCCAGCTAAAAGTCCAAGGATACCACCCGCAATACCACCCGCAGTAGCTCCAGTTGTTGCTCCTTCTGGTGCTTTAGTATTTTTTTCGTGACCTAGGCTGCCTGGTGTCGACTCTTTTGTTTTCTCAGAAGCTGTTTGTTCTAAAGAATTTGGTAGACGTTCTTCTGTTCTCCAATTACGGACGCCAGAAAGATTATCGAATTCATGGAAATTTTCATTTTGAGGAGAAAGAAATGAAATGTCTGCTTTACTAACTCCGGCATCGACAATTTCTTTAATCGCTTTCTCTGCCTGAGCACGTGTAGACAAAATTCCGTAAACTGCTTGATTAGTCATAAATTCTCCTTTTGTTGGAATTCTCATCTTATAACCTATGAGAAGAGGAAGAGATTAATGACTTGAAAAGTATTCAAATAATTTAAAATTTTTCTCTCATCACACTAATAGGAAAGATGAATTAAAATAGAACCCTTTAACAAAACTATTCAACATCTAGCTTGTTTGATAACCAGGCTAGATGTTGAAAATCATTAAAACACAAATTCTTTATACAAAGATTTAACTTAAAAAATCAATCTTTGGATAAAAATTTATTAGCGATTTTCAGCTTTAACAGGTATTTCGCGTATAACTTCAAGTTGATTATCAACATTCTTTACGCCATTAATAGACTTAGCTTTTTTACTAATTTGATTTTTTTCATCTTCACTATTAACGGGCCCACGTAAAGTAACAACGCCATTAATTGTGATAATTTTAACATTTTTCCCGTTTGTAGATAAGGCTTCTTCTTCAACTAAAGCTTGGCGGATTTTTTGAGTGATAGCGCGATCTGCTTCGGTTTCAGATTGGTCTATAGGTGTTAAAGTATGACCATTACGATCACGAGCATTACGAGCAGTATTGTCAGCATTAGTTTGATGTGTATTTTCACAGGCTGTTAAAGCTAAAGAAAGAGCGGTCAAAGCAAATAAATGTTTTTTCATTTTAAAATCCTCCTTACGGTGTTTATATACAAATTTAATAACAAATGTAAGTCTTTAACGTCAGTTGAAACGTTTTATTTTTTTAAAGATATTTAAACTCCTATTAGTCCAAGTATTTAAGTTTTCATTGTAGATTTGATTAAAATGCTCAAAATAGGACTTAGTTCGGAGAATAGAGGATTTAAAAAAAAAATCAAATAAATAAAGTTTTTAATTCAAATTAAAAGTCAAAAATCTCTATTCATTTATCAAGTCTACCATATGGCATTTTTTATAATCATCAGGAGAGTTTTTCAAAGCGATATTTTTAATGGAAAATAACTTTGATGAAAAAAAGGAGTGAGAATTTCGATATCAAAGCATTGACAGAAAAGGACATATCTAGAAAAATGTCGAAACCAATTTGACTAAAGCGCATTGAGATAATAAACTGAGGGATACAAAACTTAGTCATAGACATGGAAAAATAAGCGTTAACCCTTAATTATTGAACTTTAGATATGGCACTTTCGACACTTAGGCAAGGATTTAAATATGACAAATGTAATTGATGTTTTACGAGAGCGCGGATTTATAGATGCTGTGACAAGCGAAGAAATTCGTCAGCTGACAAATCAACCTATTAAAGTTTACTGTGGATTTGATCCGACTGCCGATAGCTTACATTTAGGAAATTTGGTTGCTATTATGGGTCTTGCTTGGTTTCAAAGGTTTGGTCATACACCAGTAGCTATTGTGGGAGGAGCAACTGGAATGATTGGCGATCCATCAGGAAAAAACGCTGAGAGACAACTATTAGATGAAAAAAAGATTCAACACAATCTAAAAAGTATAAGTAAAAATCTAGAAGCTATCTTAGATTTTAATCATCCAACTGTCCCGGCAATCATTTTGAATAATCTTGATTGGTTTAAAAATTTTACTTTTATTTCTTTTTTGCGTGATGTAGGTAAATTATTTCGATTGAGTCCTATGCTTGCTAAAGACAGTGTAAAGACACGATTAAATTCTGAAGAAGGAATGAGTTTTACAGAATTTTGCTACCAGATTTTGCAAGGTTATGACTTTTTACATTTATTCGAAAATTATGGCGTGACTGTCGAGTTAGGAGGAAGCGATCAATGGGGAAATATTACTGCAGGAACAGATTTAATTCGTAAAGTGCATGCCAAACCAGCTTATGGAATTACATTTCCTCTTCTGACTAAAAGTGATGGACAGAAATTTGGTAAATCGGAAAAAGGAGCTGTTTGGTTATCTCCAGATAAATTATCTTCTTATGAATTTTATCAACATTTGATTCGAGTAGAGGATGCCGACGTCATTAATTTAATGCGTATGTTGACTTTCTTAGATATGGGAGAAATTCGCCATTATGAGCAAATGATGAAAGAAGCAGATTATGTTCCGCGAACAGCTCAAAAAAGATTGGCCGAGGAAATTACACGTTTAGTGCATGGAGAAGAAGGACTTAAAATAGCAATTAAAGTCACAGAAGGTGTTGCACCAGGTTCTCAAACTAGCTTAAATGCTGATATATTGGAAAAACTTGCAGCTGATATGCCGAGTTGTGAGATGAAATTAGAAAATGTTTTAAATAAAAAACTAATTGATTTACTTGCAGAAACAAAGTTACAAACGAGCAAAAGTGAAGCAAGACGTTTATTGCGAAATGGTGGTGTATACATCAATAATAAAAAAATTGAAGATGAGAATCATATTATTAGCGTTGAATGTTTGATCTCTAGTCGATTAATATTATTAGCTGCGGGTAAAAAAAATAAAATGATCATTCGGCTGATGGAAGAATAAAAAAGCGAGTTTTTTGTTTAAGAATAATTTAAAGAAGTCGTCAATATTGAATGATAAAAAAAAATAACTCGTTCAATAATGATGATAAAGTATTAAGTGTAAATTTTATATTTCAATGAGTTTCTAATATAGATATTTTCCTATACTTTGCTGAGAATAACGGCAAAAAGAACTTGATTGAAAATCAAAAGGATAAGAAAATATCAAGAAACTTAAATTAAGCAAACAGTGAAAAAAAATGAAGGAGTGTGGCCTTATGGCAACCAGTACAAAGAAGAGCACAATGACAAAAAAGAAATTGATTAATTCAATATCCCAGGACAAAGGGATTCATCCTAATGATGTTCGTCATGTGATTCAAGCTTTTCTCGATAAAATCACAGATTGCTTATCACAAGGAGAGCGACTAGAGTTTCGAGAATTTGGGGTATTTGAAGTTGTTGAAAGAAAGCAAAAAATCGGCCGTAATCCAAAAAACGCTGCAGTGCCTATTGTCATTCCTGCTCGCCAAGCTGTTAAGTTTACTCCTGGGAAAAAAATGCGACAGGTAGTTGAAATGGAAGAAAGTTATCTGGCAGAAATTAGTTCCTAGTAGATATTCTTGATTAAACTCCATTAACAGGATTTGTTTAAAAATTGAGTAATTGAAACTTTGAGTTTCAATAACACAATTTTATTTAAACAAGTTAAAATTATGCATAGCTAATGTATCATGGTTTACATGAATCATGATCCGCTTAATTAACCAGATCACATGAAATTTGAATCATTCCCGACTTGTTCACAGGATTTAAGGGGTACGGCACTCATGATTGACAAGCTTCCTCTTCAATCTCATTATGAAGCAAGGGTTGAAGATTTAGAAAATCCTTCTGAATTGGAATTAGCTATTCATAAATACCTGAGTAACCAATCTATTTGTTTGAAAAACCTTATTGATACATGCGCTTGGCATGAGACCTTAATGTCGGCAGAAAAAACAGTAGAAAATTGGAAATATTTACTCACACTCACTCTTCTTAACTATTGTATTTCCAATTCAGGGAAAGAATTGGCGGCAAAAGTCCGTTTATTTGAGCAGAAACCATGGAATCAAGATTCCCAGTATTTTAGAATTTTGGTTGCTCTCAATCATGCCCTAACCAAAATGTCTGTGCCTGAGGTCGGTATTAGTCTGCTTGAAAGTGGGGCAGCTTTGATTGACTTGCAAGAGTATTCTTCTTGGCAAGCATTTCCTTATATTCCTCATCATCTAGAATTTGGTATTTATCTTAGTATCTTAGTTTATCTGACAAAAAGAGATGATCTTAAAAAGTCTCTTATTCGTTTAGGCAAATGGCAACTAAATACTTTAGATGCAAATTATAAACCTCTTACAGCACTTTTTGTTAGAGAGCAGAATGGGGATCCGGAAGAAAATTTATTGCTTTATTACCTTTTTTTTCATTGCCTAGCTGCTATTACGGAAGAAAATGAATTTATAAGTGCTCTAGAAGCTTTATCTAAGCAATTAAAAAACAGAAATTACTCGAAAAAAATTCATCCATTATGGATTTTGATCGAAAGTTTTTTCAAAAGATTGCCGGAGAAAACTACTTTTTTTACCCTTCCAGAACATATTTATGATCCTTCGACATCTCTTGTTGGGTATCGTTCCTCAAATGGATGCACAGTTTGTACTTTGCATGGAGGGCGTACTGGTCTCGGCTGCATCAAATTAAAAGATGTAGAAATCGTTAATTTTGGCCCTCAATATTTACCCTTAAGCGAGTGTTTAGGTTTTGGAATCGAAGGAAATCATTTGTCTGATCATGGTCTTCGTAAATCTATTATTGAATTAAAAAAACAAGGATTCAGTTTAAAAGGTTGTACCAGACTTGTCGATCAACCTTCTTCTTCTCCCTTTCAAATCGGATTATTTAGAGGAATCTGGCTTGAGGTTACACAAGAATTGGTGCAAGATCGATTAAATTTAAAAACCACTTTTTTAGGTTTAGATGGTTGGGAAGGAACAGCATTTAGCTTTTTTGCAAAAGCTGAAAAATGTCGAATCAAAGGAGTAAAAACACTTTTACCAGGGACACTTGATCGTTATGAGGGAAATGCACAACAGATTTCTTTAGAAAGTAAAGCAGCCTCTTTGAATCTGAATATTCCTTCTTTTGGAGGAACGGTACAAGTCATTCCTTTAGCGGGGAAACATGATTTTTGGGGAGCTAATTTTTTGATTGCTTACATTCTTCACTCAGATCAAAAAAACTATCATTGGCAAATTGAATTTTCAAAAGAAAATCTCATGGATTAAAGAGATCCTCAAACTTGTTTTTAGATTGCTGATTAGGCGATGAAGTAGGTAGGAGATTTTGAATAGCAAATTCATCACAAAAATTATTGAGTTGTCGATCTGAAACGAATTCTGTTCTAGGTATGGCACAATTGTTAGAGCGACCTGGTTGATAATACTTACAATTTTGGCAACAATGTAAAGCAGAACCACACTTATCGCATGTTTCTCTAAAAGATAGTTTACCTCGGAAAAACTCAGGTAATTTTGTTCCACAGTGCCAGCAGTACAATCTAAATTTACCCACTTTGTTTTATTATTGTGTTAAAGAATAATAATAGAGATAATAAATACTCAAGTTTTTTATTTGCTTAGAGGTTTTATCTTTTTTGGCAAAAAGATTTTAACTTCATAACATGAATGAGAAATATAGGTTCTTAAGCCTACATTTGACGAAAAAAGGTTAAATACATGACATTACCCAAATTGCTTGCCTTTCTCTGTATTATTCTTTTTGGAGCGATTGGAATAGCTGCAATTTTTAAGAGTTCCTCTACTCCGGTATCTACAAGACCGTTAAATCAAATTCCTCTTGAAATTGATTTAGACCAAAATATACAAGTAATTACCCCTGCTTTGGCAGTTGCTCAGCAATCACGTTCTCCCGATTTTTCATTATCAACGTTCGAGCTTCCTGAAGCTAATCGAATTGAAGAATTGTTCGTTAAAGATTCAAAGTTACCCATTGTAGAAACAATTACGTATAAAAGTCGCGTCAATTGGCAAAAAGGTCGCCCTGCTTGGTTATCTGATTATGCTGCTCATTTTGAAACCTCAAGACATTTTATTGCTCGAAGTCTTAATGGTAAACCTGATTATTTAAAACAAGATTTGGCAGAAGGAGAGCGTTTTAACGTTCTTCGCAAAGATAAAAATATTCAATTTTACCTCATCGTTGATACCTCTCGTTGTAAAATGTGGTTTTATTATTTAGCTGATGATGAAAAAAAACCTGTTTTAATCAAAACGTATCCGGTGGGATTAGGAAGATTGGATTCTTCTAGTAGTTCGGGCTTATTAACACCTCTAGGAAAATATTCTTTAGGAGATCGCATTGTGACCTATAAACCGAAATCCATGGGCATTTATCAAGGAAAGAAAACGGAAATGATTACTGTTTTTGGCACTAGGTGGATTCCTTTCGAGCAAGAAATTGGTCATACAACTGCTCCTGCTAAAGGATTCGGTATTCATGGTACACCCTGGGAATATCAATCTGGATTAGCAGTGGATCAAATTGATAGTGTAGGGAAATATCAGAGTGACGGATGCATCCGTTTAACGACTCCTGATATGGAAGAGTTATTTTCAATTATTGTGACTAAGCCAACAACAATTGAAATTGTTAGAGATTTTTCTGAGGCGACCTTACCAGGAATACTGGATTAAATCCTAATTTATTAAAAATTAAATAGATAGAACCTTTAAAGGAAGGAGTACTCCGTTGGATATTTTACCCCATGAAAAGCAAATTCATGAGTATATCAAAACGATTGAGCACCTCAAAAAACAGAGTCAAGACAATCCAATTTTTGATGTTGAAATTCAAAAATTAGAGCAGAAATTAGATAGTCTCAAGCAACATGTCTATTCCGAATTGACCCCTTGGCAAAGAATTATGATTTGTCGCCATCCCTCTCGACCGCATGCTGTCGATTTTATTCGCCATCTTTCAGAAAGTTTTGTAGAACTGGCTGGTGATCGCAGTTACAGAGAAGATCATGCGATTGTCGGAGGTTTGGCCAAAATTGGAGGGATCAAATGCGTTGTTATTGGACAAGAAAAAGGTTTTGATACAGAGAGTCGAGTTTATCGAAACTTTGGAATGTTAAATCCTGAGGGTTTTCGTAAAGCTTTACGTTTAATGCAAATGGCTGAGAAATTTCAATTACCTATTATTTCCCTTTTAGATACACCAGGGGCATATCCAGGCCTTGAAGCAGAAGAACGTGGCCAAGGATGGGCGATTGCTCGAAATCTTCGTGAAATGATGCGTATTAATACTCCAATCATTATAACAATCATCGGGGAAGGATGTTCGGGAGGGGCCCTTGGAATGGGAATAGGAGACGTCATTGGAATGTTAGAACATGCCTATTATTCCGTTATTTCTCCAGAAGGATGTGCGTCAATTCTTTGGAAGGATGCCTCTAAAAACGTCGAAGCCGCCTCTGCCCTCAAATTGAATGCTGAAGATCTTTTGAATCTTAAAATCATTGATAGTATTATTAAAGAACCCCTTGGTGGAGCTCATCATGATCCTCACATAACTTACCAAAATGTCAAACAATTTTTAGTTGAACAGTTACATATCCTTAGACGAATTCCTTCTCAAATTTTACTTGAACAACGTTATTTGAAATTTCGTCAAATGGGAGAATTTTTAGAGGGTTAAAAGTTTTATGCGTTTGTTAATGAAAACAGCATTAATGGGAAAGCAACACCGTTTTCTGATTATCCTAACAATTTTATCGATGATCTTTTTAACGATTGCCTCTCAGTTAGAAGTTATCGCGCTTGGGGTCATTACAAGAAAAGGACCAGATTTTTTTGAACTATTTGCCCCTATGAAAGATGGAAAATTACAACGTCAGACAGAGGTAAGCTGGAATCAAATGCAAGATAGATGGGTAGAAATCGAAGGACCTGAACGAGATACTATAACTCTGCAAGATACAATCCATTTTCTTAATCAACATACAGGAACGAATCAAAATCTCGTTGAAAAAGTCATAAAAAGTTTAGATTATTTTATTCCTGTGTCTTCTAGTTTGAAAGCCTTAGCTTTTTTTATCGTTATAGTTGCCTTGTTTAAAGCCCTCTCGCTTTTTAGTCAACGCTTTACCGCAAGACTTGTTGCAATTCGAGTCAGCCGAGATTTACGTCAAGCTTATTTTGAACATATTCAATCTCTTCCCATGACATTTTATCAAAAACATCATATTGGAAGTTTATCTTCTCGCGTCGTAGGCGATGCCTCTTTAGTTGCCGAAGCTTTGAATGCATGTTTAGTGAATTATTTACAAACTCCTTTTACAGTATTTACAACACTGACTTTGTGTTTTTACACTTCTTGGCAATTATCGCTCATTATTTTTTTTGGTTTTCCTCTCATTGTATTTCCGATTATTTTTTTAGCTAAAAAAGTAAAGAAAATTTCTAAACAAATTCAAAAGAATCAAGAAATATTCAGTTCTGTTTTGATTGATTTTTTAGCAGGAATCCAAACTGTCAAAGTCTTTGCTATGGAAGAATTCTCATTGAAAAAATACCGTGAACAAAATGGAAAAATGGCCGCTCTCGAGCAGAAAAGTGCTCGTTATGACCTTTCTTCTAGACCTATTGTTCACACAATTGGAATGTTTTTTTTAGCGACGGCGCTTCTTTATGGATTGTATATTTTACAATTAAATGTTTCCGACGTTCTTGTTTATTGTGGTTTACTTTACGTTTTTTATGAACCTATCAAAAAATTTGCAGAAGAAAATACTCACATTCAAAAAGGAATTGCTGCCGCAGAAAGAATGCAAGAGGTTTTACATGTACAACCGCAGATTAAGAATCAGGATGGAGCGTTAGAGCTTAATCATGTGGAAGAAACCATAGAGTTTGACCAAGTTTGGTTTCGGTATGATTCAAAATGGGTTCTAAGAGGAGTAAGCTTTACTATTCAAAAAGGGCAGACTGTTGCATTAGTAGGCCCGACAGGTTCTGGAAAATCGACTATTGCGCAGCTTTTACCTCGTCTATATGATATTGAGAAAGGAGAAATACGAATTGATGGTCACTCCTTAACTGCCTATACGCAGAAGTCACTTCGAGAACAAATGGCCTTTGTCCCTCAAAAACCTTTTTTATTTTTAGATACTGTTGCTGAAAATATTTCTTTTGGTAGACCTTTTAGTCCACTAGATATTCAAGAAGCTGCGAAGCTTGCACATGCCGATGAATTTATTCAACAATTGTCAGAAGGCTATCAAACAGAACTTTCGGAGGCGGGAAAGAATTTATCGGGAGGGCAACAGCAACGATTAGCTATTGCCAGAGCTCTTGTCAAAAAAGCCCCTATTTTGATTATGGACGAAGCAACTTCTGCTTTAGATGCATTAAGTGAAGCACATATCAAATCTGCTTTAAACCAACAACGTGGCAAAATAACACAAATTATTATTGCGCATCGATTATCGACAATTGAAGACGCAGATAAGATCATCTATTTAGAAAATGGAGAAAAGATTGCAGAGGGAACAAAAGATGAATTGCTGCATTGTTGCCCCTCTTTCAGAAAAATGTGGGACGTGATGTATACACAAAGGAGTGAAAAGCCAGTACAGACACATTAAAGAATTCGTTGAATTATCCGTGTAAGCTATCTAGCTGGGCCATTCTCGAGAAAAGAAAAGCCAAGTTTCTTTAATTTTAAGGAAGAAACTTTTTTGTTTCCTCCATGTAAACTTGGTTTATTAGCATCCCATTGAATGGAAGGAAGATGGGCTGATTGTAGCAATTGCTCATAAAAAAGCTTTCGGGGAATATGAAAATCGTTACAGAGATTAAAAATTCCGTGCAATTTATTTTGCAAAGCAAAATCTAATGCTCGGACAATATCTGTGAGATGAATTACATTAGTCAATTGATTTCCCGTCCCTGGAAATGAATGTTGGTGCATTCTAATCACGCGATCAGTAATCCACCGACCAGGTCCGTAGATTTCGCCAAGTCTAAATATTGTGACATTAACAGAGCTAGGAGCCTTCAAAAAAAATTGTTCTGTTTGGCTCAAGCAATAACTTTGTTCATTAAGAGGGTTAAGTAACGTGTTTTCATCAACCCAGTTTCCTTGAAAATCTCCATAAACAGAAGTACTTCCAGTATAAATTATTTGCTTTAAAGAAGGAGTTTGGGGTAATAACTCAATAATGCGCCGTGCTGTTTCTAAGTAAGTATTCTGATAATCTCTTGAAGAGGCAGCGGCAACAGAAACTAATAAAATGTCTTGATTAGCTAGAAAAGGAAGAATGTTATCATCTGTTAATTGGTGGACTTGATGAGCAAACGTTTGAAGAAAGTTGATTTTTTCTATCTGCCGTGTGGTAACAGTTAAAAAATGAGATTGATTTTTCCAGAAAACTGCGGCAGCTTGACCAACATATCCACATCCTAAAATCCCGATTCTCACATGGACTCTGCCATTTCTAGTAAACCAAGCTTTACAAAACTTGCTTTCAGTTCTTGATTTTCAGGTTTATCAAAAGCCCCTGTCGTTGCTAGCCATGAGATATAATTTTTTGGAATTTTATTTAAGGGCTGCCCTTGGTGTTTGCCAAAAGGCATATGTTGGATAGCTCTTGGGCGATTTAATAAATCAAATACATCTTGAATTTCTAAATCATCAACCATTGAGCGAAAAACTCTTTCTAAAACAATCACGTCATCTAATGCTCTGTGCGCATTGTTAGCAGTTATTCCATAAATTTCTCTTAAAAACTGTAATGTATGCCGAGGGAGATCTGATCGGTACCGTCGTGCCCATTTTAAAGAATCAAGAAACTTCCAATGAGTTGGAAGAATAAGTTGATTCCTCTCAAATTCGTGCCGTAGAAAATGAAGGTCAAAATTGTCATTATTATGCGCGATTAAAACAACTTCACCGGCACAAAATTCGACAAATTCTGCCCCGACATCTGCAAAAGAACCTGCGTTTGCAACCATTTCATCAGTAATATGATGAATAGCGGTGGATTCTGGAGGAATCGGAAAACCAGGATGAACGAATTTCTCAAACCGTCGATTTTGAACAGGGTCATAGGCAGCAATTTCAATTACCCGATCTTTTTCAGGTTTTATGCCTGTCGTCTCTGTATCATAGTAAATCGCTCTTAAAGACATGGATTAGCTTTCATTCTCCATTTCACGTGTTTTTTCCAATATTTCATCAAGTGTTGTTTGGCCAAAACCGACAGCTTCGATGGGTGTCGCAAACATTTTACAAACTTGCTCAATTGTTTTAAGAAAAGCCAATAAGAGTTCCTCGTCGATGTTTTTGTTTGGTGTTGGGAGCATGAGTCTATAAAATATAACACCTGCAATTTCGTCCATTCCAAAACCTGGAACGTCAAGCTCTTTATTGAGAAGATGCAGAAGTCTAGCCATATCAGAAATAACTGGTTTTGCTATTTGGCAGGGAATAAACAAAAGTAATTGAAGTAGGTTTCCCTCATCAAAAATTCTCAAAAATAAAGGATACTCTTTATTTGCAATCTTAAGGATTGTATAAACCTGGTCGGTTTCGAGTTGAATATCAGCTTCGTAATGATTTCTCTGCATCGCAGTTAATAAAGCCTTGAGGCTCATTTCAATGGGAGTTGTCATATTAATTTCCTAGCCCAGGTAAAAAACTATTGGGTTTTTCGCAGGTCACAGAAGGATTGTTGGTCGTCGGAACAACAGAAAATTCATTTTCTCCTGGCATGCGATAGCAGCTAGAAAGAATTAACAAAAGAGAGCATAAACTCAAAACGGTCGCAATTTTTTTCATCTTTACATCCAATTAAACATAAAATTGGATTGTAATTTAACTGTTTCATTAAATTCTCGCAATAGCCACTTAAGTTGGCGTATAAAAAATAGGCTAGATTCAAAAAATTTTCAATTTCTAAATCTGAAATTTCATCTCAGGATAGCTTAGTCGGATTGGAAAAATAAGGGGGAATCGCAGGGCGCTTGTAATTAGTGTCGTCCCCTTCTTCCAAAAATCCGATGGTTGCGAGATGGGAAACCCCGGCTACAGATTCGCCAATTAAAAGATGCTGTCCTTTCACTTCAATCAAATAAATAGTAGATCGTGGTGTTAAGTGCCTAGTTTCTAGGATCTTAATGGAGCTGGCTTGGTTCATTTGAGTGACTTTTGATTTAGTCATGCGTTTGAGCATCCAAGAAGCCAAGAGCATAAAGCTAATTAATAGTCCTAGGATGAATAACATATTCATAAATTTTGCTTGAAAATGATCTGTTTCCGTCAACTCTGGATCTATTAAAGGATCGTGCAAGTTTTCTTCAAGAGAAATACTTTTTTGTGGTAAATGGTTTTGTGACTCTGGGGAAGAATCTATTTCACCGAGTTGTTCCCCGTATGCTGTTTCTTGCCCCTGGACAGGATAAAGAGGTGAAAAAATAAGCAAATAAAAGAAAGGGATGAGAAGATAATATTTCATAGCTATAATGGGTATCATGTTAAAAAATAACACTACATTCTCAACAGTTTTTTTCCTATGTTTTTTCGCAAAATAAAAGGAATATTTGCATTAGATATAGATGGAACTGTCACGGCAGAAACCGAAAGCATTCCTTCAGAAGTTGTTCAATTTTTTGAAGATCTTTATCAAACTGGCTGGCAATTCGTCTTTATTACGGGTAGACCTTTTCAGTGGGGAGCACGATCATTAAACGTGCTATCCTTTCCTTATGCTTTGGCGGTACAAAATGGGGCCCTTATTGTGGATATGCCTTCAAAAAAAATTCTTGCACGCAAATACTTGTCACAAAATTTGCTTCATGAAATGGAAGTTGTTTGTACAAAACATCACACAGATTTCATTATTTACACGGGACTAGAAAATAAAGATTTATGCTACTATCGATCAGACAAATTTGCTCCATCAGTTTTGAATTATCTCTGGGAACGGAAAGAACATTTAAAAGAAAATTGGTCTATCATCAAAAATTTTAATGACTTACCTGTTAAAGAATTTGCTTCGCTCAAATTTTTCGCAAAAGAAAAAGAGGCCGTTTTAATCAGTCAAGATATAGAAAAAAAATTAGGTTTACATGCCCCTACTATTCGCGATCCTTTTAACAAAGAATATTTTGTTGTACAAGTCACCCATCCTGAAGCAAATAAAGGGAGCGCACTGAAAACTTATTCTCAATTATCCCATTCGCTTTATTCCTCAATTGCAGCGGGAAATGACTTCAATGATTTATCATTACTTCAAGAAGCAACGGTTAAAGTTGCTATGTCAGATGCCCCTGACGCGTTGCTAGCAATCGCGCATGTAATCGCACCTCCGGCGCATCAACAAGGAATTATTGAAGGATTAACGAAAGCGATCGATTATCTCGCAAAAATAGGTAAAACGAATAATGGTTAATAGGCCTTTTGTTACTGTTGGAGGATTGATTTTTGCTCCAGATGGAGATATTTTTTTAGTGCGGTCCAAAAAATGGAAAGACCTGTATTCATTACCGGGGGGGAAAGTAGAGTGGGGAGAAACTCGTCTTGAGGCTTTCAAAAGGGAAGTATTTGAAGAAACAGGTTTAAAAATCTGTAAAATTAAATTCGAAATGGTGCAAGAGAGCATTTTTTCAGAAGAATTTTGGGATAAAGGACATTTTGTCATGAATGATTTTGTGGCAGAACTTGATCCTAGCTCTTCTAAAGATAAAGTTCTTTTAAATGATGAGGCTTATGAATATTTATGGATAAAACCTGAACAAGCACTTAAATTGCCCCTTCACAAAGCATGTCGACTTCTCATTGAAAGATATTTGACACAACAAAAGCCCTTCAATCGCTGGGGATTCATTGGATTTAAAAATCATAAAGTTTTTTGTAAAATCGGGATTTATCCTCAGGAGAAAGCACAAGAACAAACCCTTTATTTCGATGTAAAAGCAAAAATAGATTTTAATAAATGTTCCACAAGTGATTGTATAAAAGATACTTTAGATTATACGAAACTTGCACATGTTTGTACTATGATAGCAAAAAGAGACTCTTATCAATTATTAGAAACTCTTTCTTGCGCTATTTTAGATTACTTGTTTAGTCAGTTTGATGTTCAATGGGTCCACTTGCGTATTAAAAAACCCGGCGCAATTTCTAGTGCAAATTTCGCTTTAGTTGAAATTGAGCAAGAGAGGAGTTGTTGATGGCTTGGACATTAGTGACTGGAGGGGCGAAAAGGCTTGGGGCTCACCTGTGTTATGCGCTTGCTGAACAAGGATATTCTGTCGTTGTTCATTATAATAAAAGTGAACAAGAAGCTAAAGATGTTGTTAAGAAATGTCAAGAAATAGGGGTGGAAGCTGCTGCAATTCAAGGGGATTTTTCGAGTAACGAAGCTATCCTTGACTTTACTAAACGATACTTACTCGAGTTTAAAGAAACAACAAATTTAATTAATAATGTAGGAAATTATTTTGTTCGATCTGGATTGCAAACACCTTTATCAGATTGGATGGCCCTTTTTCAAATAAATTTACACGCTCCATTTATCCTTATCCAAAAATTGATCCCATCTTTGATAGAATCTAAAGGTCAAATTATTAATTTAGGGGTAAGCGGTTTGTACGAAAACCCTGCTGGAATTTATTCAACAGCCTATCGTATGACTAAATCATGTTTGTGGATGTTAACAAAATCTTTGTCGGCTGAATTGGCTTCTAAAGGAGTGAGAGTTAATATGGTTTCCCCGGGTCAAACGGATCTTTCCGTAGACTTGCAACATCAAAAGCATAAATTACCAATGAATAGGCCTTGTGAGTGTAGAGAAATTAGTCGAGTCATCACTTTCCTTCTTCATCCCGATAGCGTTTATATCACAGGTCAAAATATTGAAATAGCCGGAGGAAGTTAAATACATGTATGACCAAGACAACGATTTTTCTAATCGAATGAAGCTTTTCATTGAAAATGCTATTATGGTAGGCCGTTTCTATCAAAGTTCGCAAACGGGCTATCTTCATTATTATCATGGGATGCCCATTCCGGCTACACATCAAACAATTCCAATTTATGAAAATGTTTTATTTGTTTTAGCTTTATTGAGATCGCGATTGATTGAAAATATTCATGAAGCGAAACAGCTATTACAAAATATTTTAGCATTTCAATCACAGGTGTCGGAGGAAACTCAAGGTAATTTTCCTGTTTATTTACATCAGTATCCTCTTTGCCATCAGGGTGAAACTGGAATTTCGTTAATAGCTCCCTTTTATTGGATCTTAAAAAATTTCGGACATGTTTTAGGACAAGAATTGAAATTTGATTTAGAAAACTCCTTATCTCGTTTAATTGACTATGGTAGAACTGCACATCAAAAAAATCCTTTCCCTTATTCGATTGCCGTAAGATTAGCTGCAGGATTAATGGCTGTTGGAAAATTATTGAATCGGCAAGATTGGCAAGAAGAGGGAATTGATTTATGGAAACAACTTGCTCGCCCATCTATCAGTTGGTATGCAACAGCTTATTTATCTGATCTGTTGATTTCTCATCAGATGGTGGTAGGTCAAGAAATTAAAGACTGGGAATTATTTTGGGCTTATCTCAAACAAACATGGAATTCGCAGTTGTGTTGTTATACAGGTCCTCATGTGAGAGAATGGCAAAACAAAGATGAACCTTTAAATTATTTTTATGATCTTATCATGAAATGCTGGTTTTCTCTTGCATTGCCTCGCTTTAAATCGCATGAAATAATTCATCTAGAGGCCGTTTTAATTCACAGTCCGTTTTCAGAAGATTTAAAATTAATCCAAAATGACTCTTTTTATCAACTAGATGGAGTTTATAAAGGTCAAAAATGGTTATTAAATAAATCTTATGAACACACTTGGGTAGCTCTCGAAAAGAAAGTATCTGCTGGTTTGATGGGAGAAAAAACATTTACTCCATTTTGCTTTTTTACTGGCCAAAACTTCCTCCATACTTTTGTTTGTCAAGGAGGAAGATTTTCTCAGTTAGAATTTAAAATGTTATCTTCTCATTCTTTGGAGTTTTTATTTCATTTTAATGATGCAGGGGGGGATAAAGAAGATCGGGACAAAACTAGGGATATTTGTTTTTATTGGAATGATCATGCCGAGTGGCAAGTTCGAGTTAATAATCAGCAATCTAATACTTTTGAGCTTGGCCAAACTATCCAATGGAGTTGTCAATCTCGCCCAGCTTTTACGATGGTATTTGAGCTTTTGGAGGGGAAAGGGCAATTTTTAGGACATTTAGCAAAAGGAAATCGACCTTCACAATTTAAATTAATTAGTGAAGAAAAGCATTGCCAAGCTTACGACCGTATCTTATTTATTCGAACAATTAGACGGACAGGCCCTTCCACATTGAGGGCAGTTTTGCATTTTTCTCAAAGTTAAGCTATGGATTTTAAAGTTCGAAGTTATTTTTTATTTTTGATAATCATCTGTATTTTTTTAACTCTAACAAGCTGTTGCCCCTCTTCTAGTGCTTACAGAGAGTTGTACTCCCATTTACGTCAATATAAAAAAACGCGCGTGCCAATGAAGGAAGAGAATTATTTTTTGATTATTTTAGTCAATGCACGTCATTTAGATTATACGGATACCCGTTCATTTTTTCATACAGTGGCCAAGCATCCTCGTGATGCCACTAAAAATGGAGATTTGGGACATGCTTGGATCTATTTACAAGGAAATATCAATGGAAGAATAGTCGTTATTGAAGGAGGACATTCTGGAGAAAGAGGAATGACAGATGTTCGTTATTTTGATGGCATCATGAATTATAATGATTGGGGATATGTAAATCCTACTTTAGAACAAAGGAAACATCCTTGTTATGAACCCAATCCTGCTAAATATTTATGGGCAACTTTAAACGATGGTTATTTTCAACAAGGAACAGGAGGGCATAAACCTACCTACGCTGCAAAAATTTCATTAACTAAACAACAATTCAATGCAATTATTCAAGCCATCAAAATCGATGCTTATCCTTATCACCATTATTCATTGACGCAACAGCAATGTTCAAATTTTGTTTCGAAAATAAGTGAACTAGCCGGTTTAAAATTAGAATCAGAAATTGCTATGCCTATTTATCCTTCTGTATGGTATAGAGGGCAAATGGTCCGGCTTTGGGAAGATCCTCAATATTCAGTCATCAAACTTGCAACACCTGATATCCTTGAAAAATCACTAATGAAGGCTGTACAAAAAGGTGATGCAGAATATGCTTTAGATTGGTACTTAAACAATAAATCACGTAACTAAAACTTTAATCATCAAAAAATAGCAATTAATCGGATTAATTATTCACCTTTAATTTTTGAATATTTTTAGTTTCAATAATGCTTTGATTTAAAAATATTTTATTTAAATTTCTTTCTATTACATATAGTCCGAATGAAATTTTTCTTTCGAAAAATTTCATTCGTTGAAAGCATATTTTTCATTAAAAAAATTAAACTTCTTGTTCTGCTTCTTTTAAAGTTGGGCTATCCATTCCTACTCCCATCGCATGAAGGCCGTAATCTACATAAATTGTAGATCCAGTAATTGCACAGGCTAAATCTGATCCTAAAAAAGCCGCAACATTTGCCACTTCACAAGCTTTAAGCTCTTCTTGAAGGGGGGCATTCACTTGAGAATAATTAATCATACGATCAATAAAACCAATTGCTCTAGCTGCACGACTTCGTAGGGGGCCAGCCGAAATGGTATTTACGCGAATATTCCATTTTCTGCCGGCTTCCCAGGCTAAAGTCCTGGTATCACTCTCTAAAGCTGCTTTCGCAGAGCTCATACCGCCTCCATAGCCTGGAATAATTTTTTCTGAGGCGAGGTAAGTCAGAGTTAAGGCTGACCCTTGAGAATTGAGATAAGGTCCAAGATGAGACAATAAACTCACAAATGAATAAGAGGAAGAGCTGAGAGCTGCTAGATAACCTTTTCGACTTGTTTCTAATAAAGGTTTTTGTACTTCGGGTGCGTTGGCAAGGGAATGGACGAAAATATCTATCTTTCCAAAATCCTTTCCAATTGCTTCGCAGACCTCAGAAATGGTATAGCCTCCAACACCTTTATATCTTTTGTTTTCTCTAATTTCTTCTGGAACATCTTCGGGTTTATCAAAAGAAGCATCTAGGGGATAAATTTTAGCAAAAGTAAGTAAGGATCCATTAGGTAAACGGCGTGAAGCATCAAATTTTCCCGCCTGCAAGCTAGAAGTAAAAATCTTCAAAATAGGAGTCCAAGTTCCGATAATGATTTCTGCTCCTGCTTCGGCAAGGGCTTTAGCAATGGCCCATCCAAAGCCTTGATCATCTCCTACTCCAGCAATAAAAGCTTTTTTTCCCTTTAAATTGATTTGCATTTGACAAACTCCTTATTATAGAAAATTTTAAGTGGGCTCCATTGTAAGATTTTACTTATAAGTTTGTCGAAGTTTTTTTTAGAGCTACAAAGGTGTTTATCGAATTATTTATTGTTTAATGTTTCGAATAAAAAAAACTCTTCTAATAATTAATTTTAAATTTCGGATTCTATTAAATTTTTAATAAAAATTTTGTAATTTGATATTTATTAAAGATAAAGTCAGCTTGATAAATTACCTCGATTTTTTCATTAATCGATTTTCCTTTGATTCAATATCAAAAATATAAAGTTTAAAAATTTATTGCTATTTAGTGACTAATTATAAGTCGCCTAAAATTTTTATTGGAGTTTATGTAAATACGAATGAAATTTGTTATCCTGATGCTTGTATATGGGCAAATTGGTTAAATATGATTGCTAGTCAATTCCATCAATTTGGACATATTGTTCAGAGAAAAAATAAATTTTTTTTATAAAATTTCTTTTAAAGATAAACTAGCATTAAGCATTTAATTTGGTAGGGTACCCGAGTTGATTCGCTATCGTTTAAATATTGTTGAAATCATTTTTAGATGTCATGAAGAAAAGCAGGTTATCTCTTAAAATTAATGCTGATGAAGTCTCTGTGAGGAAGTTACTGGCCTGAAGGATTCAAAATTAATTTTTTTTCTTAAGCAAATAATGATTTTTCTCATTGCTTGCATATTTCAGCATAAAACCTTATTATACATGCTAAATTTTGTTTTATCCCCTTAAAAATCAAAGATTTTATTGCTTATTGAAAAAAACAACTTAAAAAATGGCCAATAGCTATTTTCAAAATGGTAGGCACAATAGTTACTTTACTTATTCAACACAAGCATGAGAGATAGAGAAATGCGTTTGAGAGTTTTTTTTATTCGTTTGAGTTTAATTTTTTTAATGGTAATGGCTGTTTACGGTTTAGGGAGAGGTTATTTTTATTTAACAGGAGGATTCACTCTAGCAAATATCACCTCAAATTTTCCTTTTAATCCTCAATGGGAAGTAAAATCCTTTCCTGCAGAAGAACAAATCCAATTTTTACCGATCTTTGATCAACCCTATCATTATCTGGGTAAAGGATGCCAGTCGTATGTTTTTTTAAGCGAAGATGGACGATATGTCATTAAATTTTTTAAATATCAAAGATTTCGCTTACAGCCTTGGCTTCTTTATGCACCTCCGCTTCCTGCAATCATTCAATATCGAAAGGAAAAAGAAAAGAAGAAGTGGGACAAATTGGATGGATTTGTCAAAAGTTGGAAAGTTGCTTTTGAAAATTTAAAAAAAGAAACTGGACTTATCTTTGTCCATCTCAATAAAACTGAAAATCTGCAAAAGCAACTTGTTATTTACGATAAAATTGGTAGAAGGCATCAAATAGAGCTTGATCAAATGGAATTTTGCGTACAGTGTCGAGCTACTATGCTTTGTGATAAATTATTAGAATTTAAATCACAAAAACAAGATCAACAAGCAAAATTTTTAATTGTCAACCTTTTAAAATTGATTTTATCAGAATATCATCGAGGGCTTGCAGATAATGATCATGCTCTCATGCAAAATACTGGTGTTGTCAATGAAATGCCCATACATATTGATGTTGGACAGTTTGTAAAAAATGAAGTCATTAAAGATCCTGCTGTTTATCATCAGGAATTATTTACGAAAACTTACAAATTTAAAATTTGGTTAAGCGAAAATTATCCTGAACTTGCTTCTTTTTTAGAAGCTCAGCTAAAAGAAATTATTGGTCCCGCTTACTGGACCATGCAGCCTAAGTTTCGACCCAAATAGCCTTTAAAGCAAAGCAATAAAATCGAATTAATCTCCTTACTTTCAAAGCAATTTTTGTTGAACATGCATTTCTTAATTTTTTCTTTGAACGGCTGCTGCTTGTTTTAAATTCATTTCTTCAAGTTAATTAATGGGAATTTTTACTTATGCAAATCAAACTCGAAATAAGTATAACTTTTTTCCATTTGGATTAACAAGGAGATAGCTTACTTTGATTTTAACTCTGCTAAGGCTTGGCTATAAGCTGTTAGACTAACTAAAAGAGTAGCTGCAAATAGGCTAAAAGAGAATTTTTAGGGTTTTAAAAACAATATGATTGGCCTTACAGCAAATATATTCAACGTAAATTGCCCATTATAAAAGAAAATTCATGAGGAAGTTGATCTGTTAATAACCCCCTCACAAATCTTCCAATTAAAGGGATTGACTGCTGTGTAAACAATTTAAATTTATACTTCTTTAGAGCATCTAGCATTGGTTGGGAAAATCCCTTAATTGCTAATTCGTTTGATTCTCTAAACTTTTCTACAGCCATCACTTTTAACATTTCAGCTATTTGGCATTACGCATAAAATTTAAAAATGACTACGCAGCATCCAAGCAGCTTTTTCATGAGCCCTTAAGCGTTGAATTAATAAATCAGCTGTTCCTTCATCGCCAAGTTCAGAAGATTGATCAATTCTTTCTCTTAAGTGACCGCAAATAGACTCGTGGTCTTTTAAAAGCTTTTGGAGCATATCATCTCCACCCAAATCTCCATCAGATTCTTTTAATGAGGTCATTTCTAAAAATTGTTTCAAACTCCCAGGTGCCTGTTCACCTAGCATACGAATGCGTTCGGCAAGCTCATCTATCGCTTCAGCAAGTTCTTTATATTGCTTTTCTAAAAAATTATGCAAAGCATAAAAACGAGAATCGATAAGGTTCCAATGAAAATTTTGAGTTTTTACATATAACACATAGGTATCAGACAATATCAAACTTAAAAACTGAGCAATTTGCTGTCTGACACTTTGATCTAAATTGAGATTAATAGTCATAAATACTCCTTATTTGTTTAATTAATTTTTGGAGCAGAAGGAAAATCAATTTGAGGATCTGTAATATGATTAAAATAATTAGTAAAAATATTCAAAACAACAACTAGAATAATTTCCACAATTTCTTGATCTGAAATGCCAGCGGATTTTAGTTTCTCTATATCTTGATCTGAAACTTGAGCTCGTCTTTCCACAATAGTTTTGGCAAAAGTTAAAATGGCTTCTGTTTTTTTATCTTGAGAATGCCCTAGTCGTGATTCTAAAATATCTTTCTCTTGTAGACCGGCTAATTTAGCACTCACAGTATGTGCTGATAAGCAATATTGACAATCATTTGTTTGACCTACCACTAGAGCAAGTTGTTCTCGTAGTTTAGGACTTAAGCTTGTCTGCGATGCTGCTTCACTTAATCCTAAATACCCTTTTAAGGCTGCTTCAGAATTTCCCATATTTTGGAAAATATTCAGAACGCGACCCATTTTTTTTTCTAAACCAATGTAAATTTGGGTAATGTTTTGATTAGCTTCTTCTTTTGTAATAGGGCTGATTCGAGTCATTTTATACCTCTGATTAAAAATAGATGGACATGTTTAAAAAATACAATTATTGAGTAGATTCTAATTCTGCTTCATCATTAATTCCGCGGCTGAAAAAACCGCCTTCAGCGAGATCAATCAACGTTTCATCAAAGCGAGTTTCTTCATCTAAAGAGTATTGTAAAGTATCCGCAATTTCTTCAAAGTAGATTTGCTCGGTAGAAAAGTTACTTAGATGTCTAGCAAGGGCTCGTGCGGAGCCATAACTTGCGATTTCATAGTGCTTTATTTTTTGGCAAAGAATAATTAAATAAACATCTTTTAATGAAGAGGGAGTAGGAAAACGAGTGATAATTTCTTCGACCTCATTTATTAGCTCCCGCATAGATTTACAAATGCTTTCTGAGGTATTTGCATTCAAAGATTCTAAAATAAACTGAAGCCTTTTCTTTTGATTTTGAGTTTCATTAAGATGTGTTGTTAAGGCTGATTTTAATTCAGGATGTAGAGACTCTTTGATCATTTTAGGTAATAAGGCGATAAGTTGATTTTCAACATCAAAGAGGTCTCTTAATACAGTCGTAAAGACTTCAAATAAAGAATTTCTCATGATTATCTCCTTATCAACATTGGAGTTTATCATCCTAATATTTAAATGATTAAATCAACTATTTAAATAATTTATATGTTTATTATTTCTATACTAATTGAATGAGGGGATTGAGGCAATAAAATCCCCTTAAAAAGCTTAAAATTTTTTTATATAAAGTTTGTATTTTTTAGAAAAAAGGATTTTTAATAGGCAAAATGCAATGAATTTTAAAAATATAGAAGAAGCTACTAAAGGCTTTGGGAATGGATACAGAGCTATTCTCTTTATAAATAATCTAATATAATGCCAGTTTAACGTAAGAAATCCTCAAAAATATTCTAGGAGCTTAGCAGCTTCGATTTCTGTATTTGAAAAGAACGTCGAGGTTGGAATGGATTCAAGCAATAATTAGCAAGACCTGCCATCAGATTGCTAAGAAAGTTCCATCGATTTCGGAGCCGATGATGTTCTATCTGACAGCTACTTTTTAACAGATTGTTCACACTTTCAATCATAGCCCTCTTTTTTAGCATGAGTTTATCCACTAACGTGATCAATTTATTTTTCATCTTCTTCTTTACTTTTGTGAAAAGTTGAATTCCCTTTTGCATTAAAGTATTAGTCAGTTTTACTGAAATATACCCTCAATGTTTCGAAAGAGTAGTGTAATGCAGATAATGCATTTTTGAATCATGCCTTCCAAGATGTATTAAACCTAATAAGCACTATGTTCTGCTGATGGATCAATTTGATGAGTATCTTCTTCTGCATGCTTTAGCGCCTTATTTTACAACCATACCTAAGACCTAAACCATAAAGAGCTTTCTTTCCCCTCTCGCCTATTTGGTTATTGATGAGATAGAGTGTTTCAAGAACAGTATTGGAAGCCAGAGCCTGAGCAATTGCTTTTCGCTCCCTCATCGCTTATTTGGTTATTACTGAGATCAATTATTTTAAGAGTAGTATTGGAAGCAAGAGCCTGAGCAAAAGCTTCCATTCCCTTATCGCTGATGTGGGTTCTGTTAAGGTAGAGTGACTTAATAGTCGTATTGGAAACAAGATAATAAGCAATTGCTTCTGCTCCCTTATCTCTTATTTGGTTATAAATGAGATCAATTTTTATCGAGGCGCTTCTCTAAGAGAGATACTCGCTGTTTTTGTAGGCACTATACAAACAATTTTATACTTGTAAACGCCAAAAATACTCTTAAATAAGGCGCTATTTTATCAAGAATAAGGAGGAGGACAAAAGAAGAGAGCTCCATAAAAGTAAAAAATATCAAAAAAAATAGATAAAAGTGGAGCTAATCCCTAAGTTTATAGAAATTTTGCCAGAATTCTATGTTATTTCAATCCCAAAAGAATACGAAACTAAATTCGATTACCTGCTCGCCAATTCTACCAATATGCGTCTTTAAGCCAATTACGAATTTAAAATTTCAAATACACAAAAGATATAAGATTTAAGTTTTTAATAATAAGGCGGTTGGTTATTTGGATCTCCAACTAAATGTTTATCCAGCAAACCAGATAAGTTAGCTAGCATCCTTAAACCCTCTCACGGATAAATTTGTTTTTTTAAGAGATAACTTAAATCCTTTTGTTGATTTAGGATTCAAATTCTGAACTTATCTCATCAGTGGCTGTATCAGTAGTTACATCATTAAATGCATTAATTTTTTCTAAATCTTCTACAGGGACAAAAGCACCTACGGTTTTCCATTACGAGTAATCAAAAATCTCTCGCCTTTATATTTTGCTAAATTAACACATTCTGACAAGTTTTGGCGGAATTTCACGAAGCTCATTACTTTTGCTTTTTCCATATCATTAACCTATATATTTTTTAAATAATTTTAACTATTTATTAGATAACACGTTTATGACTATAAAATATAGTAAATAATTGCATTGATAAATAGGTCATCATATTCCAAATGATATAAATTACATTTGGTGATAGGATAACGATTTAATTAATCAGAGTAGTGTACACATTTAGCAATCTCTAAAAAATAGTCCTAAGTTCCGATAACGCATTATTATATCGGTAGTTAGAAAAAATAGAAAAATAGACAATGAAAAAAACAAAGTGTTAGCAAAATTTAGGTCGGTAGATATGGTCAATATGGAAAATCAGTTAGCAATACAAAAAATTGAAAATTTCGAAGTTGGCGAATATCTTGATTTGGTCAAAACAGCAAAAGAATATGCGGCTTTTGCAAGGTCGTTTAATACCAACAAATCGTATCGATCTGATTGGAATGATTTTGTTTTTTGGTGTCAGGAAAAAAAATTAAGGCCATTACCAGCTTTACCTCAAACGATTGTCGTCTATTTGATTAGTCGAGCAAATAACGCATGGATCAATCAAAAAGGGAAATTACAAAAACCTCTCAAAATTTCTAGTTTAAGCCGTAGGCTTACCTCCATTAGCCAAGCTCACAAATTAGCTAAACAG
>NZ_BASL01000731.1:0-405 GCF_000648255.1 Candidatus Protochlamydia sp. R18
TAAGTTAAGGCATTTGGTGGAAAATGCATTTTTACATTTGAAGCGCTGGAGAGGAATAGCGACCCATTATGCAAAGAACACAGCCTCATTCTTGTCTGCAGTCCATATTAGATGTATTGCTATATATGGGCAGGGCAGAAGTCTCGTGACTACACTATCTAGAAATGGAAAATTTAATCTTAAACAGATGAATTTATGCGGACTTAAGGCATTTTCAAATCAAAAACTAAGGAGTTTATGTTTGAACCATAGTTTATGTTTGAACCATATTGATCCTTATTTGTTTTTTTAATAACTCTTCATTGATAAAATAAAACTTTCTCTTAAAACGTGACTGCCTATTTTATCTCATAATTATTGCAATAATTTTTATTTATAAATAATATTGTTAAAACATTTATAAAT
>NZ_BASL01000730.1:0-19189 GCF_000648255.1 Candidatus Protochlamydia sp. R18
TGTCTCATCTTTATCAAAAATCTGAAGTTTCTAATCATTTACGCTTGTTAGAAGCATTTAAACAAGAATATCGAACCAATCATCCTAATTGCTCACGATTAGAAGCACTAAAATATGCTGATAACAAAGTGCGCGAAACGATTCAGGAGTTAGCGAACCTTGATACCCCTAATGCGGCTTCTGTTGATGGCTCCGACTATGCCTAAATTGGCTTTTATTTTAAGAGGGAAATTTTCCCTCTTATTTTTTAACTCTCACGACACTGATGTTTTATTGATGAATAAAGCTTTTATTCACACTTTTCTAAGTATTTACAAAAGAATAACTCTAAGTTTTTCACTGCGCTGTGATATTTAGTGATAAAGGATTAGGATCTGCGAGTTTGATTTTGTCTTTATTGACCTGTGCTGCATTGAACATAGCAACTTTGAGAAAAGGTGCAAGTTGATCGGTTGGAAAAGCCTCTTCTGGGTTAAAACCCGCTTGTGTAAGCAAAAATAAATAGTCAGATCTAACCACTTCTTGTCCTGCAACTTGTTGAATATTGCGCCAAAAATTGCGTTTATAATGGGGATGAGACTCCAGAAAAGCTTGAACTTGTGCAATTGTTGGAGCTAAAGCATTAATTTGAGGCCCTTCTTGATAATAATTTTTCCAACCTTGAAAAGCTTGTCGAACAAGAACTGGCAATTGGGATACTGAAAGTGTTTGTAAATTTTGTGTTTGTTCGTATTCTTTATTATCAATTAATTGTACATATTCTTTAGGTGCTTTTTTCCAAAATTTTGGTTGCCATTCTTCTACCTGATTTAAAAAATCAGAAAACTCTTTCGGATTAATAGGCCGTAAATTAGATTCAGAGGCTAAAAGACGGTTCCATGTATGATATAAAAATAATAAATCGGGAGGAGCTGAAACAAAATTATCTGCTTCATTCAACACAAGCGTTTCTTTGGTTGTTTGGAAACCTGGAAGATAAGCTGTTTTTTTTAATGCATTAGCACGTAAAAAAGAGGGAAATTGCCATAGAAAAACAGAAAATTCACGATTAGTCACATCGAGAAAAGGTTCTGCTTTTTTCTCTTGTTGCATGACTCCTTGATACCAATTCATACTGCCCCAAATCAAGGAAATAACCATTGTTGCTAATACAATCCAAAGCCAAATGGGTAGTGACCTCAAACCAAGAGGTTGACCCTCTTGAATAAAATCTCCTTCGGTTAATAAAGGATTAATCGAAGGAGATTTTGTTTCAATGGTATCTTTATCAAAAGGGCCGTTATAACCTTCTGGATTCATAGATTAAAATCCGTATGAGCCTCTGAAACTTAAATAATGAGTGGCACGTTTACAAAACTGCCCATCCAAAGAATATCCATCATGATACTCTAAGAAAAGTCTAAATTTACGTCGAATACCTGAAACTTTTCCCCATTCCCATCCTAGCACATAAGTTTGGTTGATATGTTTTTTAAAATGGGATTGGTAACGGAAGTGCATACCAAAAAAAGGTTCGCTATACAAACGATTGCAGTGGTCACGATAACCCAACTGAGACAGTCTCAATTCTAATCCCGTTTCAAGATAGAAAGGCCCTACTCTAAAAGAATCATCTTGGCAACAAACCCAACCCAGTACTCCATATAATCGAATCTGTTCTTTTTGCCAAGAAACAGACAAATCGATGGCTTCAATACTTGGATTACGTCGATCAAAGTGAGGATGATTAATCAAAAACTCATCACCAATATGAGTAGAAATGTGATATCCTCTTAACCGAAGAGCCCAATTACCAAAAGCATAGGTAATGGGAATACCCACATAATAATCAGCGTCAATAAGTGGAGCAGATTTATGCAAAGGATCAAAAATTGCCCAGACTCCCCCTTCCAACTCTAATTGAAGGTCTCCTCTAAACTTCCAAATGTCACACCAACGAAAAATAGGTAATGTATCCCCAAATGATACATCAATCACGTTTTTAACCGTTGCTCGGTCATTAAAACGCCAACCTACTGAATATGTTAATTGGCGGGGATCCGCCAAAAAGGGGCGAAACATTGGAGGGCCCTCAGGCAGCCAAATTCCCCAAAGATTATGGGATCTCGCATATTCAGCATCTGTTTCTGGTTCTACTGATGACCAGCAGTTTTCATTGTAAATTTCTGGATGAGCCTCTCGATAATTATCAAGTTCTTTCGAAGCTTCAATCGTTTCAGAAATTGTTGCACTTTTGCTGCTATCATTCGTTTCTTCATTAAAATTTTCTGCTAAAAGAAATGCCGAATTTAAACTCAACAAAAAGATCCAAGGCTTGATGTAGCGCATCATAGTTACTCTCACGCGTGTTATTAAGAATTTCTTAAAATAGATTTTACAAAATCCCCTTTAAGTCTCTATTGTTTTTTATTCAAAAGAATCTAGGGATAGCAAAATAACGAGTAATCTGCAAGTAGAACCAAAAAAATGATATGATTTTTATCATAAATTACAAAAAAGGCTAGGAAAAGAAGAAAATTTTTGAAGAGTCGATGCATCTACACAATCGACGTATTTACCATCGTTTTATATTAATCTGCACCGACTTAGATATTATTGTTTTTCTAGGATCGAGCAGTGGCAAGTTTTGGTTTGTTTACACCCACATACACAAACATGTTTACATCCACAACCACTTGAACAATAAGCAGTTTGTGACGTAGGGTTGACATTTTCATTGTCAGCGTAAGCAGTTGACATAAATATTAATCCCCCTGCTAAAAAAAATAGATTTCTCATCTTTGCCTCCTTTGTATGCAAGTTTCTCCATAACCAATTTTTTTGTTTTTTTGAATAAGTTTTTAATTAAATTCCTTAATTCCTCTTAAAACTAACTTAAATTCACCTACTCTGCTATACCCGTAAAGGAATAAACAGGAGTTTTTATGAGAATGTATGCCAATGATAGGCCTCGCCAAAAACGAGGAGGGTCTTTTTTAATTGCTTTGTTGATTGCAGCCTTTGCTTTTTTTATGTATTTTACACAAACCGAAATTAATCCCATCACGGGCGAAAAACAACAAGTTGCTCTAACTACTGATCAAGAAATAAAACTTGGTTTACAATCAGCTCCGCAAATGGCAGCTCAAATGGGTGGCGAAATTTCTTCAAAGGATCCTAGATTTCAAGAAGTTCAAAGAATAGGAAAGCTGATCTTGTCCAAAACCCAAGCTAAAAAAGGCCCCTGGCAATTTAAATTTCACCTTCTCGCAGACGATAAAATAATCAACGCTTTCGCTTTACCTGGAGGACAAATCTTTATCACATTGGGATTATTAAATAAATTACAAACGGAAGGACAATTAGCAGGGGTTTTAGCCCATGAAATGGGACATGTCATTCAACGTCATTCCGCTCAGCAAATGGCCAAAGGACAGCTCGGCCAACTTTTAGTTATGGCTACTGGAATTGGAGCTGACAACGAATCAAACCGAGGCTATCAAGCAGCCATGATTGCTAGTGTCGTTAATCAGATGTCCCAACTCCGTTATGGAAGAAAAGACGAGCTTGAAGCAGATCAATGGGGACTTAAATTAATGGAAGAAACGGGCTATCATCCAAGTGCAATGATAGAAGTGATGAAAATCTTAGAAAAGGTTTCTTCGGAAATTCATCAACCGGAATTTTTACTCACACATCCTTATCCTGAGCATCGTATTAAAATGATTACTACGTATTTAAAAAAGCATCCACCCTCTCCTCATCTAACAGAAGGAAGAAAACTTAAAGATATTTTTTAACAATCCCGCATTTTCTGATAAATTTAAGCAAATGATTACGTTAAGTTAGTTTGATAAATGACTTAGAACCTTTAAAAAGGGAGCTGGATAAAAAGAGAGAATAATAATAGCTATAAATGAGGTGGTTCCCACGATTGCCGCTGGCATAGAGTAAGGAAGTTTTTCATCACTTTTGGATTCTGAAAACAATATTCCAATAATTCGTAAGTAATAATACGAAGAAAGAATTGTTGTGAGTAACCCAACAATAACGAGTCCATAATAACCTGCTTGAAAGGCCACTTTAAAAACATAAAATTTAGCCAAAAATCCCGCTGTAGGAGGAATACCTGCTAGGGTTAATAAACAAATAGAAAGAAGACTTGCAAGCCAAGGAGATCGACCAAATAATCCATGTAAATCTGAAAAATGAACACCTTCTTGATTTTGATCAAGATAAGCTAAAACGGCAAAACATCCAAACGTTGCAATAGCATAAATCACAAGATAAAAAGTCAAAGCGGATAAGGCTTCTTGATTTCCTATAACAACAGGAATCATTAAAAATCCTGCGTGCGAAATGCTTGAATAGGCAAAAAAGCGACGTAATTGTATTTGTTTTAATGCGACAAAATTAGCATAAATAAGAGTTGCGTAAACTAATGTATCAATCACCTGATTCCAAGCTGCATCAAATTGTGGCAAGGCTTCAAAAAATAAGCGCACAAAAGCAGCAAAAACCCCTACCTTAGTCCCTACAGCCATAAATGCCGTAACCGGATTTGAAGCCCCAGCATAAACATCTGGTGACCAAGTATGAAAAGGAACAAGAGCCGCTTTAAAAGCCAGTCCTAGAGTTATCATGGCAATTCCACTGAAAAACAAAACTTTTTCCGTAGTTAAAGAAATCGTTTGATAAGAAGAAAGTAAAACATCTAATCGTGTCGTCCCAATTGCACCATAAACTAAAGCAATTCCATATAAGAGAAATCCAGCGACAATCGAACCCATCAAAAAATATTTAAAAGATGATTCATGAGAAATTTCCCATTTTTTCATATAGCCGCATAAAACGTATAATGAGATAGAAAGTGTTTCAATTCCTAAAAATAATGTTAGGAGATCCGCAGCGGCTCCAATCAAAATCAATCCAAAAACGGCCGATTGAAGAAGAAAAAAATATTCCCCATGCGATGCTTTGAACCTTTGAAAAAATGCAGTTGCTAAAAGAGAGGCTCCGATTCCGATTACTAAGAAAAAAACAGTAAAAAATCGTGCTAAAGAATCAAAATGAATCCAAGGATTTAACAATGAGCTATGATTAGGAGAAATTCCCCCCCATACGGCGAAAATGGATAGTGTGAGTCCACCAATAGAAATAAGAGAAGACCATTTTTTGGAACAGTTCTCACTGAAACTTTCTATAAGGATAATGATTAAAGCGGTCATTAAAACAATTAATAATGGCCCGATAGAAATAAAATCGGTTAATGTCAAAGTAGGATTCATTTTATCATCTCCTGAGTCAATACTTGCGATTTGGAATGATCAGCGTCTAAATATTTGAGAATCCCCATGGGATATAAGCCAATCCATAAGATTAAAATGATGAGAGGAGCGACAATCAAAAATTCTTTTTTTGTTAAATCAATCCATTGAACTTGATAAGGACTTGGCTCTTCAAAATACATTTTTTGCATCCAACGAAGCATATATATCACAGAAAATACAATTGTTAAGCCTGTAAGAGCAGTCAAATAAGGGTGTTTACCAAAAAGGCCGATAAAAATGAGTAATTCACCCACAAAATTATTAGTTCCGGGTAAAGCAATGGAAGAGAGGACAAAAAAGAATGTCAACCAGCAAAGGTTAGGCATATACCTAGCTAAGCCTTTGGATGATCCAATTATTGTAAAACCAAGTCGATTTTTTAAATAGCCCGCAACCAAAAATAGGGCCGTAATGGTAATTCCATGGTTAAAAGCTTGTAAAATAGCTCCTTTTTGGGCAATAGGATCAAAAATAAACAGGCCTATTAAAATAAAGTTCACATGGGAAAAACTTGAATAAGCAAGTAAGCGTTTAAAATCATTTTGTCTCCAAGCTGCTAAAGCTCCATATAAAACACCGGTTATTGCTAATCCAAGTAACCAGGGACTCCACTCTTTCATTACATGCGGAAAAAGACCTAATCCAATGCGGATAATCCCATAAATACCTGCTTTAGACAACAATCCCGATAATAAAATTGTTCCCGAAGTTGATGCTTGGTAATAAGTATCAGGAAGCCAAGCATGAAAAGGAAACAGGGGTGTTTTCACTGCAAAAGCTAATAAGAATGCTGCTGCAATTAAATTAACATAAGGATAAGAAGATTCCTGAGTTGACAATTCGGCTAAATCAAAAGTTCCGAAAAGAAAATAAAGAGCTAATACGGCAGCTATCATTAAAGCCGACCCTGCAAACATATAAACAATAAATTTAATAGCTGCTTCATGACGTTTATCCCCTCCCCACATATTCATTAAAAAATAAATAGGTAATAACATCGCCTCCCAAAAGATTGTAAAAAAGACAAGATCACGCGTCATGAAAAAACCACCCAATAATCCCTGTAAAAATAAAATTAATCCATAAAACAGCTTAGGATGTGACAATTTTTCACTATTTACATTCATAAAAACAATCGGGATGATGATTGCTGTTAAATATAAAAAAAGAAGGGAAATAGAATCGATTTCAAGTGAAAAAGTAATAGATAAAAGGGCAAACCACTCATATTGAAAAAAAGATCCTATCCAAACAAAATGGTTACCTAAAAGGAAGAAAAAAGGAATTAAACTCAATCCCAATGAAGCCCATTTTAAATGTTTTTTCTCATTAATTGGTAGGATTCCTATTAAAATCGAAGAGACAAAAGGTATTAAAAATAACCAAAACAAATTAGGCATGGAATCCCTCAATAATAAAATAAACAATCAATACGCCAGCCCCTGTTACCATCCAAGCAATATATGAACGTACTTGGCCATTTTGAAATTTCTGTAACAATCCAGCTGTTTTTTGAACAACGTTTGTTGCCAATAAAAGAGAGCCGTTAATGGCATGTGCTTCTACTTTACCTGTAATAAAAGAAGCTAAAATTCTTAAGGGATTGACAATTAAGCTTCGATAAAGCTTTTCGACATAAAAAGAATTTTTCAAAAAAACAATAGAATTTCCAAGACTTTTATAATAGCGTGTGTAAATAAATGCAGTTATAATAACACCAATTATCGATCCTAACATAGCTATTAAACCTGTCGCAGATAAGTGAAGACCGGTACTAAGATTTTTTTCTATAGCACTAATTCCGATCTCCTCTAAAAAATTTATTAAAGCAGGAGTAGAGTAGAACCTGAAACCTAAAAATCCCCCAACTATTGAGAGTAAACCTAAAATAGACACAGGAATTACCATCATAGCGGGCGCTTCTTGAACTTGACTAAGTTCTTGTTGAGTAGAACGGGGTTCGCCGTGAAATGTTAAACAATAAACCCGTAGCATGTACACACCCGTTAAAAGAGAAGCTACTAAACCCATACTAAAAAGCAAATGAGAACCCGATAAATACCCCAATTCTAAGATAAGATCTTTACTAAAGAATCCAGCAAACGGAAAAACTCCAGCTAAAGATAAAGCTCCTACTAAAAATAACCATCGCGTTTTAGTGAAGATTTTTGATAATCCTCCCATCTTTTCTAATGCAGTTGTGTCATGCATCATGTGAACAACATTCCCGGCAGAAAGAAAAAGAAGTGCCTTCACAAATGCGTGAATAGTCAAGTGAAACATTGCAGCATAGTAAGCTCCAATTCCGCAAGCTAAAAACATTAAGCCAAGCTGGCTCACTGTCGAATAGGCAAGGACTCGTTTTAGATCTGTTTGAGCTAAGGCACAAAGCCCTGCAAAGAGAGCTGTCATTCCCCCTACTATTCCAACAACATGCAGAGTTAATGGAGATAAGTCAAACAAAGTGTGAGTTCGAACAATCAAATAAATTCCCGCTGTTACCATTGTAGCAGCATGAATTAATGCAGAAACAGGAGTTGGGCCTTCCATCGCATCTGGAAGCCAGTGATAGAGTGGCAATTGTGCAGACTTCCCCGTCGCTCCCCAAAAATAAAGCAAAGTCATGACAGTGATAATAGGAGCTCCGATTGAAAAAGTTTGCTTAGCTAATTGTGAAATCGAAGCAATATCAGTCGTTCCAAATGTATGAAGCGTTAATAATAATCCTAATAAAAAACCTAAATCTCCAATTCGATTCACAACAAAAGCCTTAGTTGCTGCTTTTGCTGCAGATGGCTTCTGATACCAAAATCCAATCAAAAGATAAGAAGCCAGTCCAACACCTTCCCAACCAATAAAAAGCATTAATAAATCACCCGCTAGCACGAGTAGCAACATTGCAAAAATAAAAAAATTCAAACAAGCAAAATAGCGGGTAAAATCCTTTTCATGATCCATATAACCCACAGAGTATAGGTGAATCAAAAATCCAACTCCCGTAATGATTAGGGTCATTAATAAGGAAAGTGAATCAAGGTGCCAACTGAAATTCACTTGGATCCCATTTAATGTTAACCATTGATATAAAGGAAATGTTTGAGAATTCATTCCCGCATGAACATAAAAATAAAGTTCTCCTAAAAAGATCAGAAAGGCTAATAAAATTGTACTGCAACCGATAAAAGTTGTCGTAGATCGACTGAGTCGCTGAGAATTTGTAAATAAAATCAAAAAACCTATTAAAGGTAAAAAAAGACCGAGTCCGACCATTTGCCACATATCAACCCCTCAGCAAATTATATTGATCAACGTCAACAACTTGCTTTGATCTAAACATATTAATGATAATAGCAAGGCCGACAGCAGCTTCAGCTGCAGCAACCACTAATACAAAAAACACCCAAATAAGGCCTGTCTCATTTCCCCAATGCGCAGCAAAAGCAACAAAAAGCAAATTAGCCGCATTCAACATTAATTCCACACACATAAAAACAATTAGGGCATTTCGCTTAATTAAAATGCCAATGATGCCAAAGGTAAACATGGCCATACTAATAAAAAGGCTAAAAAGAATATCCATTATCGTTCCTTTCTTCCAATATAAAGGGCTCCAACCACAGCGATCAAAAAAATAAGAATGACTGCTTCAAAAGGGAAAAAAAAATTTACATAAAGTAAGTAACCTAAAGAATGGGCAGTTCCAAAACCTTCTGGCAAACTTTTTGTTGAGGTAGAGAGTTCAGAGAGATAATAACTCAAAAATCCAAAAGCAAGTAAAAAAGCTGCTATTGCTAAAATCGAAATCGAAGATTTACTTTGAGCTACAAATTGGTGAATTTGATTATGGGCATCTTGAAATAAAACAATAACAAACATAAAAATAACCAAAATGGCTCCTGCATAAATCAAAACTTGCATAGCAGCAATAAATTGAGCAGATAATTCGACATACAGGGCGGCTAAAGAAAGCAAGGCTAGCAGAAAACATAAACTTGCTTGAATAGGTTTTGATGTGAGAAGAATTCCGAAAGAAGAGATTAAAAGTAAAATTCCAAAAATCCATTGTTCAGGTGAAGCTAAAGAGGTCATCATGACTTAAATCTCCCTACTAGGATCGCGTCCGGATTCTCCGGGTGTTTTCTCTGTTAATCGATCTTTGGTATAAATCATATCTTCTCTAGTGTAGGCTGAAAGTTCATATTGATTACTTAAAACAATTGCTCCAGTTGGACAAGCTTCTTCACAATAACCACAAAAAATGCATCGCAACATATTAATCTGAAAATCAGAAGCATATCGCTCCCCATGAGAATGGATATGACCCGGTTCATTAGCAGCTGGTTTCACATAAATAGCCTGGGCTGGGCAAACGATAGCACAAAGTTCGCAACCAACACATCTTTCCAAACCATCATTCCATTTTGTTAAATAATGCCTACCTCGAGATCTGGCTGGTAAAATTCGTTTTTCTTCAGGATAACGCAGTGTGACCGGAGTTTGAAAAGCGTGTTTTAAAACGATAATCAACCCTTTCATCATTGTGATAACTTTGTGTATAGTTGTTGTCATGCTACACCAACGTAAAGTATGCTGTTATAATTAGATTTAAGATGGCAATGGGAATCAACACCTTCCACCCAAAGCTCATGAGTTGATCATAGCGAAAACGAGGCATCGTCGCTCGCACCCACATGAAAATAAAAACAAAAATAGCGATTTTTAACCCAAACCAAAGAATAGGAATATCTCCAGGTCCATGCCATCCTCCAAAAAAGAGGGTCGTTGCAATAGCCGATACGGCTAAAATATTGATGTATTCTCCAAGAAAAAAAGCGGCAAATTTCATTCCCCCATATTCTGTATGATAACCTGCTGTTAATTCTTGCTCAGCCTCAGGAAGATCAAATGGGGCCCGATTGGTTTCAGCAAAGGAAGTAATAAAATAAATGATAAAACTAATCGGATTTGTCCAAATCAACCAATGATTTTGTTGCAATTCAACAATTTCCCGTAAACTCAATGTACCAGTTGATAAAACAACAGTTAGCAAAGAAAGCCCCATTGGAATTTCGTAACTGATCATTTGAGCGGTTCCTCTTAATCCTCCAATGAGTGAATAACGATTATTCGAAGCCCAGCCAGCTAAAACAACTCCGTAGACCGCTAAAGAAGAAAAAGCTAATAAAAAAACAACTCCAACGTTTATGTCGGCAATTTGTAAATAAATAAGCCGACCTGCAATTTCTACTACACCCCCAAATGGAATCAATACGAAAATAAACAGTGCTGTAAATAAGGAGATGCCGGGAGCAAGCCAATAAACAAATGTTTCTACATTAGCTGGTTGAAAACGTTCTTTGCATAATAATTTAATTCCATCAGCGAGGGGCTGAAAAAGGCCAAAAGGACCTACTCTCACAGGCCCCATTCTTAGTTGAAGACGAGCCATGACAATACGTTCTAAAAATGTCATATAGGCAGCTGCTGTAAATAATAAAAGGATGACAACAGCACTTTTAATAAGAATGATGATTAAGTCGTCAATCATAGAGACTCTTCTTTTTGTGATTCAATTAGTTGAATATCAATTGGCAATCCATTGATAAGGTTACTATCTAAATCATGAGCGGAAATAAGGTCAAATCCTAAAGGAATAATCACTGTCTGTTCCGCTACATTTCCATCCCATTTTATTTTTGCCTGAAGAGATCCTTTATTTGTCGTCAAACGAACTGTATCACCCTGCATGATTCCTCTCTTTTTAGCCTCGTTTGGATGCATTCGTAAACGAGGTTCTTTAACCAACTGAATGAGATGAGGATCATGTTTCATGCGAATCCCTTCATCAAATAAAGCAGGGGCAAATACAGCTTTTAACTTTTCATTAGAGACGGACTCGGATAGCGGCAATGATGTTCTCAATTCACAGGTATGAAATACCTTGGTTTGAGAAAGAGCATCTAAAAAAGCAGGTTCAAAAGACAATTGAATTCCCAGTTTTTCTGCGATAGCCATAAAAATCGATGCATCACTAAAGCTATTTTCAGGAATTTCTTTTCCTTGATGCAGTGTCTGAATTCTGTTTTCGATATTAATAAATGTCCCTGATTTTTCAATAAATGATAGTGAAGGCAGCACAACATCAGCATCTAATGCTGTTTCCGTTAAAAACAAATCTTGCACAACCATAAATTTTATATTTTCCCGAGCAGATCGCCACAGTTTTGCTGGATATTTCTTGGCAAGATTAGCGCCAACCACATAAAGAAATTCCCAATCTTTTTTAGCAGCTGCTTCGAGAATAGCTAAAGTATGTAATCCGGGTTCTTCAATCTTTTGATTTAAAGGTCCTAAATCAGGCCGCATTCCAGCAAACCTGGCTCCCTGTGAATTCCCTGAACCTTCTAAGAGATTCAAGGTTAGATTAGAGTGTGACTGTCGGAATGACCATAGCTTGTCTAATATCAATGGTCTATTGAAATTTATCAAATATTGTTGTCCAACAAATATCGCTCCTGATTTTCCTTGAGAAACCCATTCTTCAATAAGAGGTAAGTTCTCATCCCAATTCTCTAGTTCTTTTCCTGGCGGATGTAAAACTATTTTTGTTAAATAACTCGCTATTTCGGGGGAAAAATTCCCCATAAATAAAACTTTGGCTCCTTTGTTAATCGCTTGTTTTAAGCGAAGCCAAATAAGGGGAAATTCTTCTGTTAAGTCTAATCCTAACAAGATCACAAATGAAAGAGATTCGCATTCACCAAGAGAAATTTCCATCCCTGGAGATAATCTTTCTTGCTCAGAATCAAAATGAGGAGTTCCAATTCGATGGTCAACATGATTTGCCCCTGCAACTTCACGAATTAACCGTTGAAAAAGATAATTTTCTTCCGTTGTTAAAGGATTTCCCCCTAATCCCGCAATTTTTTTTGTTGGTTTTGCAAATTTAATTTGAGAAACGATTAAATTTAAAGCTTCTTCCCAACTAGCAGGAGTTAATTTTCCATCTTTTCGAATTAAAGGCTGTTGTAAGCGATGTGCGTTAGAAACAAATTCATAACCAAACCAACCTTTATCGCAAAGCCAGATATCATTGACTAATTTATTTTCTCTCGAACGGGTCCGAACAATTTGTCCATCTCTCGAATCAATGTTTAAACTACATCCTACAGGACATAATGTACAAGTACTAGGAATAGAATGGTTGTCCCATGGTCTAGCTCGGAATCTATAAACTTGACTCGTTAAAGCACCAACTGGACAAATAGAAATGGTATTCCCAATAAATTTAGATTCCACAAGACGATTGCCCGGTGTACCTACTTCAGTTCGAAAACCACGTTCTTTCATTTCTAAAGCATGATCGCCCGCAACAATATCACCAAATCGTGTACAACGGGCACACACAATACAACGTTCCCGATCTAACATTAAAGTTGGTCCTAGAGGAAGAGCTTTAGTAAAATGTCTTTTTTCTTCGTAAAATCGGCTTTCTCCAGGCCCATGTTTTAAAGTTTGATCTTGCAGAGGACATTCTCCCCCTTTATCGCAAATAGGGCAATCTAAAGGATGATTAATGAGTAAAAGTTCTAAAATTCCTTCCCGTCCCTCTTTTGCAACAGTACTTTGCGTTTTTACAACCATTCCTTCAGCTACTTCTAATGCGCATGACGCTTGCAATTTATTCATTTTTTCCACTTCTACCAAACACATTCGGCAAGCACCAAAAGGGGGCATGCGATCTTGGTAACAAAAAATAGGAATGTCAATGCCTAGTTGTTTGGCGGCATGATAAACAGTTGTTCCCTTTGGAACACTCAATTCCTTTCCATCGATTGTTAAGTTAATCATCATTTCCACAGTCACTACCTACAAATAAGGATAAGTAATTTTCATTTCAGGAGGTTTATCAGCATGAATGTTACGCATAATATAAGATTCAAATTCGCCTCTGAATTCTCTAATCGCACTGACAATTGGAAGAGCAGCTCCTGGAGCCAACGGACAAAACGAATCCATTTCCATTTGTTGACAAATTCGCTCTATCGTTTTTAAATCCCCAACTGTTCCCCTACCCGCTAAGATACGAGTAAGGATTTGTTTTGTCCAACGTGTCCCTTCGCGACAAGGAGTACATTTTCCACAAGACTCATTTTGATAAAATTCCATCAAACGATTGGCAACTTTCACCATATCCGTCGAATCATCCATAACAATAATTGATGCTGTTCCCAACATAGATTTTTTTGCTGCAACACTATCAAAATCCATAGGAGTATCTAAATCCCGTTCAGTCAATAATGAACAAGATGATCCCCCTGGATAACAAGCTTTAAATTGATGACCTGGTAGCATCCAACCAGCTCTTTCTAAAACTTCTTTTAAAGGAATTCCCAAAGGAAACTCAAAACATCCTGGATTTTGAACATGACCACTAACTTGGAAGATTTTTGTTCCTGTATTTTTTGGTTTACCAATACTTTGATACCATTCAACTCCACGATTCACAATGTGAACAACGTTACATAATGTTTCAACATTATTAACGATAGTCGGTTTTTCATATAAGCCAGAAACTGCTGGAAAAGGGGGTTTTAAACGAGGAGTTGCACGATAGCCTTCAAGTGAATTCAATTGAGCAGTTTCTTCGCCTGCAATATAGGCTCCTGCGCCTGGATGAACAATAATACTAACAGAAAAATTTGCTTCTCCTAATGGAGATTCTAAATAACCTCTTTTTTTAGCTTCTTGAATAGCTAATCGCAACTTTTTATTTCCTTCAAAAAATTCTCCTCTGCAATAAATAAAAGCCTGCTTTGCCCCTATTGCGTAACAAGCTAAAATTATTCCTTCAATTAATTGATGAGGATCATTTTCAATGATATATCGATCTTTAAATGTACCAGGTTCACTTTCATCACAATTGCAAACAAGATATTTAGGAATTTGACAATCTTTGGGGACAAAACTCCATTTCAAGCCTGTTTGAAAACCACCTCCACCTCTACCTCTCAACCAAGATTGTTTTACCATTTCAATTAGCTGATCCGAGGAAATAGAAGAAATTGCTTTTTTGAGTGCTTGATAACCGCCATTACGCTCATAAGTTTCGATCTTACACTGATGTGGATCATCCATGTAAGCTGTTAAAATACGCATTTCAGACATCTTCTACCTCCTCAATGGTAATCGGAGAATGATGGCCATAGCTTTGTTTGGCTTTTTGAATGTAATCATCGATTTGTGTGATTTCTACTGGTCCAATGACTTTATCATCAACAATCATCACTGGAGCTTTATCACAAGCTGCTAAACATTCTGAAGCAATCACCGTAAACTCACCGTCCTGACTCGTTTCACCTGGAGAAATATGCATTTTTTGACATAATCTCGCTAGAAATCCATCAGCACCTCTTAACATGCAAGAAATATTCTTGCAAACATGAATCACATGTTTTCCGACAGGTTCTTCAAAAAACATATCATAAAAAGTGACAATAGAATTAACTTCACTTGGTTCTAAATCAAATAAGAAGGCAATTTCATTTTGAACTTCAAGTGGTAAATATCCTTTTTCAGCTTGTGCTAAATGAAGGGCTGGAATAAGAGCTGAGCGTTTATTTGGATATAGATTCTGCAATTTTAAGATAGCCTGTTTTGTTTCTTCGGTAAGCATTAGCGATCTACGTCTCCAAGTATAGGGTCAACACTAGCAATAGCAACAACAACATCTGAAATGACATGGCCTCGTAAAACCTTTTTTAATACTTCAACATGAGAAAATGAAGGTGAGCGAACTCTTAACCGATACGGTTTAGGTGTCCCGTCGCTAATCACATAATGACCCAGTTCTCCTCTAGCAGATTCTACACAATTATAAACTGAACCAACAGGAGGATGAAGGCCTTCGGAAATCAATTTAAATTGGTGAATGACAGCTTCCATGCTTCGGGCTAACTCCTTTCGAGGGGGCAAGGCAACTTTGCGATCATTTGTTAACACAACACCTGGTTTTAAGCGTGCAATAGCCTGTTCAATGATAGAAATACTTTGTAACATCTCTTCCATACGAACAAGGTAACGTGCATAAGAATCTCCATCGATATGCGTTGGTATATCGAAATTGTAATTTTCATATCCTAAATAAGGATAAGCTTTGCGGATATCATAAGAAATACCAGATGCGCGAAGTACAGGACCTGTACACATGTATTGCTTACAAATCTCTTGATCAATGACAGCAACACCTTGTAAGCGTTTACACCAAACAAAATTATCTGTTAAAAGCCTGTCCAACTCTTTCCAAATTTTTTGAAACCCAGAGATAAATTTTTTTAAATGAGAGATAAAATCAGAATTTAAGTCTTTTGCTAATCCGCCGATTCTCCACAAAGAAGGAAACATTCTGGCACCAGAAACTTGTTCAAATAGGTCTAAAATTTTTTCCCTTTCTGCAAAGCTATACATAAAAACTGAAGACATATTTAATTCTAAAGCACTTGTTCCAGCCCATAAAAGATGACTTGCTATTCGCGATAATTCTAAAAGAACAATGCGAATCGTTTGAGCACGTTCTGGAACCTCAATATTCATTAAACGTTCGAGGGCACCCGCAAAAGCTTGTTCTTCTGCTGGGCCTGACAAATAGTCTAAACGATCAACTAAAGTAAAAACCTGATGATAGGTGCGACTTTCACACTCTTTTTCCACTCCGGTATGTAAATAGCCAATCACAGGATCACAAGATAATACAACCTCTCCTTCAAGGCGCAATTTTAAACGCAATACACCGTGAGTAGAAGGATGTTGCGGGCCCAAATTGAGCTCCATGACATCACCGGACTCTTCAAGTTCTTTAAGGCGCTCTTTACTTACTTTTGTCATAAGAAATAATCTGTGAAGGTACTTTCGGTTTTACATTATTTTTAAATTGAACAACTTCTTCAGTTAATGCATAGTCACGTAACATTGGATGTCCTAACCAATGATCAGGCATCAGAATACGGCTTAAATCTGGATGTCCCTTAAATTCAACTCCAAACATATCAAATAATTCTCTCTCATACCAGTTCGCTCCTTCCCACAAATCTGTAACAGTCGGAAGCATTTCGCCTCTTTCAATCGTAATCCCTATACGAATTCGATCTAGCCGGGAAAAATTTTGTAAAAAATAAAGAATTTGTGTTCGTTTAACTGGAAATAAATAATCAACCGCAGTTAAGTCCATTAATACTTCAAACTGGCAATCTCCATGATTTTTTAAAAAATTTAATATTGTTTTTAACCCACCTCGATTAACTTCAAAAGTCGTTTCACCAAATTCTAGAGTTTGATTCAAAATGAATGCTTGAAAGTTTTTTTTTATGTGATCTAAAACAATTTGAGACGTCATAGATGTCTTTTCCCTTTTTTAGAAGAGTCTCCATATTTAATTTTATTTTGCAGCATGATTAACGCATCTATTAATGCCTCTGGACGAGGAGGGCAGCCTGCTAAATAAACATCGACAGGTACAAGTTTATCGACACCCTGAACGATAGCATAGTTATTATAAACTCCTCCGCAGGAAGCACAATCTCCCATAGCAATAACCCATTTAGGTTCTAGCATTTGTTCATAGATTGTTTGAAGAACGGGTGCCATTTTTTGACTGACTCGCCCTGCGACAATCATAACATCGCTTTGTCGAGGAGACGCTCTAAAGACCTCCATACCGAAACGAGCCAGATCATAACGACTTGCTGCCGTCGACATCATTTCAATCGCACAGCAAGCAAGCCCAAATTGAGCTGGCCAAAGAGAATTACTGCGTGCCCAATTGACTAGTTTTTCTAGTGGGGCAATGAGAAACGGTGTTTTTTCCTGTTGATGATTCATTCCCATTCCAAACCTCGTTTACGCCATACATAAATAAATCCTACAACAAGTGTCAGCAGGAAAAATGTCATTTCATAAAAAGCAAAAGATCCTATTTGTTTACCCACCACTGCCCAGGGGTAAAGAAAAATGACTTCGATATCAAAGACTAAAAACATTAGAGCGACTAAATAGTGTCGAAGGGGGAAACGCTTTTCCAAAAGATGGGTTTCCGTTTGGATACCGGATTCATAAGGCATAAACTTAACTTGACTCGTTTTCTTGGAAGGAAAAAGGCCGGATAAGCCTATCACTATCAAAGTAACGAGAAAAACAACTCCGAAGTAAATATATATAGGAAAATTTTCTGACACTAACAAAATCCTTCCCTTGAATGATTGGCTATTCTTGTTGCTTGCAGTAATTAATCATGCCTAAAGTTTGCAAAAAAAAATTATACATAACAGTATCGATGACTCGTGTCAATTGTTTTAATTTAATTTTTAAATTACACATTTCAATTTTTTATTTACAATTTTTACTTGTGGAAATTAGTCCCCTAGTACAAAATCGGTTTGATTCACAATCAAAATTCATAAAACAGTTCTGCTTTAAAGAAACATCACTAGAGAAGCATTTTTTATGTTCAATGTTACTACTAACAATACTAATAATGTCACGGCCTCTCAGTATAATGTAAACTAGAGCATAAACAGCACAAGCCCATGAGGGCCTCTTTTTCAAAATGGCAGTTTAGTAAGCATTAGCCAAATTTTGCAAAGTAAAGAAATCAAAATTACGACTCAAAATATTCTCGATATGAGCAGCAATGCTTTTGAAAGATTGGCCTCCAAGTGAAATGACCCTTCTTCTCGAAACCAAAAAAGATAACTCATTTGACAAAAACAATTTTGATTAGGCAAAAAGCAGATTTTGAAGAAAATTTTCATCAACAGTTGAGAGCTACCAAGAAAAATTGGCATGAAAAATCAAAAAAATAATTTAGTGTTATTGTTGAAGGAAACCTAAAAATTACCCTCTTTTAACTAGTAAGATGTATAAAGGATACTGCAAGTCAATGGATTGAAAAGGTATTTAAAGAAACTCTTCAGCCTGATAAGAAGTAGGAAGAAACTCAACAAGTTTTAACGAAAAACGAGATAAACAAGCTCAAATAACCCAAATTGAAAAAGAAGATAACCAGCAATAAACGCTCCAAATTGCCGTTTCAGACAAACAATATTTAGAAACTAATATCTCTGCTTCTTGAGAACTTTTTAACTTATGCGCATCGCAAACAAAATTCCTCTCTTCGACGCCACAAATATTAACTAACAAAAAGCTAAAACTTTTTCGCTTCAAGATAATATTCTAAATTGGATTGAAGCTGAATAAGAAAATATTACAGCCGCCTTTACCTTCTTCTCTTTGGCTTCGGCTAGGAAAAAATTATGTTACTAGATAGTGTAGTTACGAGAAATAAAATAAATGCTTAAATGTGCTACTCTTCTACGCTCATCAATGGAGCATCTTATGGAAGCACACAGAAGACATGATATATCCGACAGAGTTTGGAATTTACTGGAACCTCATTTGCCAGGAAAAAGAGGGGCTTGGAGTGGTATAGCAAGAGATAATAGGACTTTTATCAATGCAGTATTTTGGATATTAAGAACGGGAGCTCCATGGAGGGATTTACCTCCAGATTACGGCGGTTGGAGCAATACTCATCGGCGATTTATCCGATGGCGCAATCAGAGAGTCTGGGAAAGGTTGCTTGAGGTGCTGATTGACGATCCAGATTATGAATGGCTTGTGATAGATGCTTCGCATTGTCAAGTGCATCCTCATGCAGCGGGAGCTAAAGGTGGTAATCAGAGCATAAGTCGTACAAAAGGGGGCTCAATACAAAATTGCATCTTGCCGTGGATGCGCATGGTCTGCCGATCAGGGTCATTATTACAGAAGGCACAACAGCAGATTGTACTCAAGCAAGCAATTTGATCGCTGGTCTTACAGCTGAG
>NZ_BASL01000729.1:0-3154 GCF_000648255.1 Candidatus Protochlamydia sp. R18
AAGATTTTCTCTTAGAACAGTTAAAGGATCATGACGAGGCTGTTGCCTATCTAAATGCTGCTTTAGAAGAAAGCCTGAAGGGCGACGAAGAGTCGCAACAAGTTTTTTTGATCGCTCTTCGCAATGTAGCGGAAGCACAAGGTGGGATTGGAGCTTTAGCCAAAAAAGCGCATATTGGCCGTGAAAGCCTTTACAAAACACTTTCAGACGTTGGAAACCCTAAATGGCATACCTTGGTTTCTTTGTGTATGGCTATGGGATTAAATTTAAGATTAACTTAATTATTGAAGGGAAAGCTATGGCTAAAAAATTTAGCTGATGTGCTCAACAGTGATTATAGACGATTTTTTATAGGGATCAGCTTACTGGAATATAGGTTGCTAAGAAATAACAATTAGAGATAACTCAAATATTCCTCTTATTCTTTGCAAGAAAAAATCAAGAATCAGAGCAAATGTGATAAGAGATCTTCAAAAACTCATGAGCGATGAGGCAAATAAATGGATATACAAGGAAGCCAAGGAAGCGAGACATTATTTCTAACGGAAAATGGCCCATTGCTACCCTTAATTTTAATAGCGGTAGGCATTTTACTGATCATTTTTCCCTATTGGTTTATTTTTTCCAAAGCTGGTTTTTCTAAATGGTTGAGCCTTCTAATGATTGTTCCTGGTCTGAATTTTATATTATTGTATTTTATAGCCCTTTCTAAATGGCCTGCTTTGAAAAAGAACGACTAAGAAGGCGTTTACACGGATGGGAAATTCCAGAATCTATCTAATGAACCAGAAGTTTGTTTTAGATTGATCCCATCAATTTCAAAACGATGAATATATTTTGTTTGATAAAAACTCATTCTTTTAATAGCCTTAATAACTTAAAAAGTCTGATAATATCAACTGTTAAATACATTTCTTTATCTACTCATTCCGCTCACTTCGAATTTAATTTCTCATTCTCGACACATTACTAAACCTTATTTTGGCCGCTTTTTTGCTATCAATAGACGTGAATATAGACGTTGGCTGCACAAGCGAAAATTAAAGTTAATTTGCAGGATTAGCGCACTTGAGGCTTTAGTAGCTTTGCAGCATTTCGATTTGAAATCTTTGCGTTAAGCTCATTAACCAAGGACTAGTGTACTTGATAGCTTCGATAACTTTATAGTATTTAGTTCTGAGCTATTGCTACGATTTTACTGATGTTGGGCTAACCCTTTTGACATCCCCAGGACTTTGCAATATATTTACATTTGCATAGGTTTCTAAAAGTCAATAATTCTAGATTAATACGTTTTAAAACTTTAGATCTCTTGTAGCCCGTTTATTTAGTTATCATATAGCCTCGTAGAATTAAGGCATCTTTAGATTAAAAACTAAAAATTTTATATCTAAGCTCAATTGACTCTTACTTAATTTTTAATCGCTCCCCATTAATAAAATGAAACTTTCTCTTCAAATGTGGCTGCCTATTTTAACTTATTAATATTGCATAATTTTTATCTATCCATCATATTATTAAAATAGCTATAAATAAAAATTTATTTTTCTCATTTGGACGGTCATTTTGATTCCTAATACATGGTTAAATACTAGCTATCTTTCCAATACAACGGCTCCATCTTACTATCCCCCTCAAGATATTAACGATCACCTTGAGAATGAGAATAATGCCTTAGATAATTCTTTGCCTAATCTAGAAGAAACTAGTGCGTCAACGATTCCAGTTCCCGCTCTTTCACCTTCATCTGAAGAAATTCAACTAAGCTTTCAAGAGGGAACTTCTCTGACCATTTCTCACTCTCAGCTAGCTTTGTTAAGGGAAAAATCACACTACTTTAACAATCTGTGGTCGGGGCAATTTCAAGAAACCCTGCAACATCCTCTCGATTTAACACAAAAAGACTTTACGCTTTTGCTCAATTGCCTAGAGAATCCTAAGTTTAAAATTCCCTTGGAAAAGATCTCTTCTTCTATTCAACTCGCCGATTATTATGGACTAACAGAAGTGGTGAAACATTTAGAAGAACAGCTGATAGATGGGTACAAATCACAAAGTATTGGCCCCTTTAACTCCACTGAAGAAAGTTTAGTCAGATTAAAAGAACTTTTAAATTCTGCGCAGCACTATCAATTAAACACTTTGAAAAACTATTTAGAATTGAACGTTGTGAGTGGATTGTTAAACCAGACTTGGCAGTTAGCAAAGCTTGAAAGAATTATAAATCATCTTTCAGATGAGATAGAAGCACTTAATTTTTCAAACAATACTTATTTAACAGATGCTCATTTCTCAGCTTTAAAAAATTGTAAAAATTTAAAAATACTTCATTTTAAGAAATGTTGGGGTGTCACTGATGCAAGATTAGCGCATTTGACACCCTTAACGAATTTGCAGCATCTAGATCTAAGCGATTGCGAGAAACTCACGGATGATGGATTAGCGCATTTGACACCTTTAACGGGTTTGCAGCATCTAGATCTAAGCCAATGCGGTAAACTCACTGATACAGGATTAGTCCATTTGACACCCTTGACGGGTTTGCAGCATCTAGATCTAAGCCAATGCGGTAAACTCACTGATACAGGATTAGTCCATTTGACACCCTTGACGGGTTTGCAGCATCTCAATCTAAGCAAGTGCAATAAACTCACCGATGCCGGATTAGCCCATTTGACACCCTTAACGAATTTGCAGTATCTAGATCTAAGTCTATGCTATCATCTCACTGATACTGGAATAGCGCATTTAAAACCCTTAACGGCTTTGCAGCATTTAAATCTAAACTGGTGCGAGAATCTTACCGATGCAGGATTAGCGCATTTAGCACCCTTAACGGCTTTGCGGCATCTAAATTTAAGTAATTGCTGGCGACTTACCGATGATGGATTAGCGCATTTAACACCTTTAACGGGTTTGCAGCATCTCAATCTAAGCTCGTACAGCAATCTCACTGATGATGGATTAGCCCACTTGGGACCCTTAACGGCTTTGCAGCATCTCAATCTAAGCAACTGTAGGAAACTCACTGATGCTGGATTAGCGCATTTAAAATCTTTGGTGGCTTTGACGCATTTAGATCTAAGTTGGTGCAATAATCTCACGGATGAGGGATTAATCCATTTGAAACCCTTAACGGGTTTGCAATATCTAG
>NZ_BASL01000728.1:0-3301 GCF_000648255.1 Candidatus Protochlamydia sp. R18
AAGATTTTCTCTTAGAACAGTTAAAGGATCATGACGAGGCTGTTGCCTATCTAAATGCTGCTTTAGAAGAAAGCCTGAAGGGCGACGAAGAGTCGCAACAAGTTTTTTTGATCGCTCTTCGCAATGTAGCGGAAGCACAAGGTGGGATTGGAGCTTTAGCCAAAAAAGCGCATATTGGCCGTGAAAGCCTTTACAAAACACTTTCAGACGTTGGAAACCCTAAATGGCATACCTTGGTTTCTTTGTGTATGGCTATGGGATTAAATTTAAGATTAACTTAATTATTGAAGGGAAAGCTATGGCTAAAAAATTTAGCTGATGTGCTCAACAGTGATTATAGACGATTTTTTATAGGGATCAGCTTACTGGAATATAGGTTGCTAAGAAATAACAATTAGAGATAACTCAAATATTCCTCTTATTCTTTGCAAGAAAAAATCAAGAATCAGAGCAAATGTGATAAGAGATCTTCAAAAACTCATGAGCGATGAGGCAAATAAATGGATATACAAGGAAGCCAAGGAAGCGAGACATTATTTCTAACGGAAAATGGCCCATTGCTACCCTTAATTTTAATAGCGGTAGGCATTTTACTGATCATTTTTCCCTATTGGTTTATTTTTTCCAAAGCTGGTTTTTCTAAATGGTTGAGCCTTCTAATGATTGTTCCTGGTCTGAATTTTATATTATTGTATTTTATAGCCCTTTCTAAATGGCCTGCTTTGAAAAAGAACGACTAAGAAGGCGTTTACACGGATGGGAAATTCCAGAATCTATCTAATGAACCAGAAGTTTGTTTTAGATTGATCCCATCAATTTCAAAACGATGAATATATTTTGTTTGATAAAAACTCATTCTTTTAATAGCCTTAATAACTTAAAAAGTCTGATAATATCAACTGTTAAATACATTTCTTTATCTACTCATTCCGCTCACTTCGAATTTAATTTCTCATTCTCGACACATTACTAAACCTTATTTTGGCCGCTTTTTTGCTATCAATAGACGTGAATATAGACGTTGGCTGCACAAGCGAAAATTAAAGTTAATTTGCAGGATTAGCGCACTTGAGGCTTTAGTAGCTTTGCAGCATTTCGATTTGAAATCTTTGCGTTAAGCTCATTAACCAAGGACTAGTGTACTTGATAGCTTCGATAACTTTATAGTATTTAGTTCTGAGCTATTGCTACGATTTTACTGATGTTGGGCTAACCCTTTTGACATCCCCAGGACTTTGCAATATATTTACATTTGCATAGGTTTCTAAAAGTCAATAATTCTAGATTAATACGTTTTAAAACTTTAGATCTCTTGTAGCCCGTTTATTTAGTTATCATATAGCCTCGTAGAATTAAGGCATCTTTAGATTAAAAACTAAAAATTTTATATCTAAGCTCAATTGACTCTTACTTAATTTTTAATCGCTCCCCATTAATAAAATGAAACTTTCTCTTCAAATGTGGCTGCCTATTTTAACTTATTAATATTGCATAATTTTTATCTATCCATCATATTATTAAAATAGCTATAAATAAAAATTTATTTTTCTCATTTGGACGGTCATTTTGATTCCTAATACATGGTTAAATACTAGCTATCTTTCCAATACAACGGCTCCATCTTACTATCCCCCTCAAGATATTAACGATCACCTTGAGAATGAGAATAATGCCTTAGATAATTCTTTGCCTAATCTAGAAGAAACTAGTGCGTCAACGATTCCAGTTCCCGCTCTTTCACCTTCATCTGAAGAAATTCAACTAAGCTTTCAAGAGGGAACTTCTCTGACCATTTCTCACTCTCAGCTAGCTTTGTTAAGGGAAAAATCACACTACTTTAACAATCTGTGGTCGGGGCAATTTCAAGAAACCCTGCAACATCCTCTCGATTTAACACAAAAAGACTTTACGCTTTTGCTCAATTGCCTAGAGAATCCTAAGTTTAAAATTCCCTTGGAAAAGATCTCTTCTTCTATTCAACTCGCCGATTATTATGGACTAACAGAAGTGGTGAAACATTTAGAAGAACAGCTGATAGATGGGTACAAATCACAAAGTATTGGCCCCTTTAACTCCACTGAAGAAAGTTTAGTCAGATTAAAAGAACTTTTAAATTCTGCGCAGCACTATCAATTAAACACTTTGAAAAACTATTTAGAATTGACCGTTGTGAGCGAATTGTTAAACCAGACTTCTCAGTTAGCGGAGTTTGAAAGAATTATAAATCATTTCTCAAAAAAGATAGAGGAACTTAATTTTTCAAATCAGGCTTATTTAACAAATGCCCAGCTTTTAGCATTAAAAGATTGTAAAAAATTAAAAGTGCTTCATTTAGAGGCATGTCAGGCCCTCACTGATGATGGTTTGAAGCATTTGAAACCCTTAACGGCTTTGCAGCATCTAAATCTAAGCAGGTGCTATAAACTCACCGATGCAGGATTAGCCCATTTGACACCTTTAACGAGTTTGCAGCATTTAGAATTAAGCGATTGCAGGAATCTCACCGATGCAGGATTAGCTCATTTGACACCCTTAACGGCTTTGCAGCATCTAAATCTAAGTAGATGCAAAAATCTCACCGATGCAGGATTAGCCCATTTGACACCTTTAACGAGTTTGCAGCATTTAGAATTAAGCGATTGCAGGAATCTCACCGATGCAGGATTAGCTCATTTGACACCCTTAACGGCTTTGCAGCATCTAAATCTAAGTAGATGCAAAAATCTCACCGATGCAGGATTAGCCCATTTGACACCTTTAACGAGTTTGCAGCATTTAGAATTAAGCGATTGCAGGAATCTCACCGATGCAGGATTAGCTCATTTGACACCCTTAACGGCTTTGCAGCATCTAAATCTAAGCTTTTGCGATAAACTCACCGATGCAGGATTAGTCCATTTGAAACTCTTAACGGCTTTGCAGCATCTAAATCTGAATGCGTACTATAATCTCACGGACGATGGATTAGCCCATTTAACACCTTTAACGAGTTTGCAGCATCTAGATTTAAGCGGATGTGAAAATCTCACCGATGATGGTTTGGTGCATTTAACACCCTTAACGGCTTTGCAGCATTTAAATCTAAGCTATTGCTGGAAACTTACCAATGCAGGGTTAGCGCATTTAACACCTTTAATGAGTTTGCAGCATCTAAGTATAAGTGGTTGTCGGAATCTTACCAAATGCAGGGTTAGCGCATTTAACAGCTCTGCAGGATTTAGTATTGTTTAACGAATCATTTTTTTAGTTTGGCTTGCAGCATTCTTTCTCGTATAAATCCATGATAGCATCGCAGGCAATG
>NZ_BASL01000727.1:0-145 GCF_000648255.1 Candidatus Protochlamydia sp. R18
ATATTTTGACCTTAGGAGTTAATTTTAAAGGGATTAGCATTCCTCTAGCTTGGATTTCCTTAGGAAGAGCAGGTAATTTCAAAACCCTCGATCGTCTATCAGTACTTAAAAGAGTGATGGATAAAATTCATATTAATTCATTTAC
>NZ_BASL01000726.1:0-636 GCF_000648255.1 Candidatus Protochlamydia sp. R18
GATTTTTCCCTTAACAAAGCTAGCTGAGAATGAGAAATGTTCAGAGAAGTTCCCTCTTGAAAGCTCAGTTGAATTTCTTCAGATGAAGGTGAAAGAGCGACGGGAGCTGGAATCGTTAGTGCACTAATTTTCTCTATATTGGGCAAGGGATTGACTAAGGGATTATTCTCATCTACAAGAGGGTCGTTAATATCTTGAAGAGGATAGTAAGAAGGAACCGTTGTGTGGACAAGATGACCAGAATTAAGCCCAAAATTAGAAATATGCAAAATGACCTTCCCAATGAGTGAAATAAATTTTAATTTATAGATATTTTAAAATTATGATGTATAGATAAAAATTATGGCAATATTAATAAATTAAAATAGGAAGTCAAATTTTAAAAGGAAGTTTTATTTTATCAATGAAGGGCTATTAAAAATTAATTAAAAATCAATCGGGATTAAATATAGAATCTTTAGTTTTTAATCTACAATGCTTTAATTCCACGAGATGATAAGATCATGCAATAAATTGGTCATAAATTATTATAGTTTAGCTTGTATTGTTTATAATTTATAAACCTTCTGTACAGGACAATTTTTTTGAAAATGTAAAAAAACTCGCGATATGTGACATAATACTTCAGAAACCACT
>NZ_BASL01000725.1:0-61339 GCF_000648255.1 Candidatus Protochlamydia sp. R18
AGATGCAATTTAAACCCGAAAAACCACCCTGAAGTTGTTTTCCCCCTCTTTGCTAAACCTTTAAAGACTTTGTTTCTTTTTATGCGTTTATTGTGGCAAACATCTATCGATGTAGAATCAATAAAAGCAATTCCTGTGATTTCTCCTCTTTTGTCCAAAAGATAAGCAAATAGAGGAACAAAAAGGTTCTTCTTTAAATAAACAAAGCGGCTATAACTAATTAAGTTTGGAAATTCTTTAACTAAGTATTTAGTAACATACCCATAAAAGTGCTTAAATGTTCGATAATTTGATTGATGAAATAAAATGACAATTGTCATCATCTCTGGTATCGATCATTCAGGTTGAGGTCCTCGCTTTGTTTTGCCATGATCAATTAACTGTTTATTCCATTTCTGCTCAAAAGACTTCCAAAAATCATCTACACTACAATATAATTTGATTAAATCCATTTTGACCTCTCATGTCATATTAAACATTAGTTTGGGAAAACAAATGTTTTAAATCATGTTGAGGTCTTTTGTCATTCAAATTTTATGTATCTTGTTTAAGCCTAAACACCTAAACCCAAAGTTCAGGTTAGAAACAAAAGTGCAACAGGAAATAGAAAGTTTAGAATCCCTAAATGATCAAGAAGAAAAAAGAAAAGCAATTAAAAAGGCTGAATATGTTCAGCTTGCTAAACAAAATCTAGCGAAATTGCAAAATATTTGTTCAGAAGCAGGAATTACAGATCTTCACTATGAAAATGTGAAATTCACCGATGTAGAAGCTGATTTAAATTTGAAGCATGTAACATTTAAAGAAAATGGAAAGTTTATGTGGGTCCCTATTGATTTAGAAGTTGTTGAACAAGGCCATAAGACTGGCTTGTATGGGATGGAAAAAGATTTAGAATCACAATTAACTAGCGCAGAAAAATCTCTCATTGATCAGTTTATCCAATCGCAGCAACAAAGAATTTCTAGATTTGTGCCCCTCCCCACTTTTACTTTCCAGTATTTAGCAAAGGACTATAAAACTGCTTTAGAAATTCCATCAAAAGTAATAGAGACCCTACAAAAATTAAATTATGATATTCTAGATCCAAATGAATTAGAAAAGTTTCTTATTGAAAGCATAAAAAACGGAGATATTCCTTTTTTCACCAAAAAAGGAGATGTTATCTATTATGAAACAACAGAAATTGTTATAGCTAAAAGGAGACAATAACCATGAACATCAATGATCATTCTACATTTAATACCTATCTTGATTTTTCGTCAGGAGCCAATGGATTAAAGATTGAAATAGCTAAAAAATACGTGACAATCAAAGCTCATGAGAAAGCTAAAAAGCTTTTTTCAAAATTCTCTTCAGAAATATCTGAAAATGTTTTATTAGCATCTCGCAAATTAGCTAGGGAAGCTTATGCTGAATTTAACCAAAAACTTAAAGAAAAGTATAAAGACCCTATATATGAATTTCCTTTGAATTCTTATTTGAGAACTGAAACTGGATTTTTTGACAATACGTTAAAGTTTGAAATAAGAAAAGAAATGAACCATGAATTAGAAGAATTGTTAAAGCAAAAGCCTCTGACACCACCAGTTCAAATTAAAATTTAATGTCAATTTCTACCCACTGCAGGCATTTTTTGAATTTTTAATAGCCTGCCTGCAGTTTATTTTATATGACAAATCCATACTTCATTGATAATTGTGCTGTCTATTATAACCATTGCAAAGTCAGTTTTTATTGAAGCGAAATTAAAAATAATTGATTTACAAGCTACCTTTATAGTAAAAAGCAGTTTTTGATAGAGTCAATAATTCGTTTCAGGATTGATGCTTTTATTGGTTAGCTTTGTTTTTAAATTACCCTAAAAAATTTTAATTTTATAAAATAAATCTCACTAGCATTCTGTTATTCTTCTTTTTTATCAGCTAATTTAAGTGGTGTAGCAATGTCTAAATTGATCTCTTTGAACGCATTATGTTTGTTACAGGGGGAAAATATTAAAAAAGAGACCCAAGCTTATACTTTTTAAATGATAAAATTCTTTCAAATTTGCTTTCAGAGTTTTAAATTGACAATCAAAAAAAGTGGTAATTTTGGGATGAGAAGCAACGATAAAGATGTAAATCTTTAATTTTTAGTCAATATTGCAACAACTTAGTGAATTAATTTTTTATCAAATAAATTAAAAAACGAAGGCACAAAATGGTCAACTTTTCACTAGCTTTTAATAGTCTCTCCGCTATCAAACAACACTGATTCGGTCCTATACCAATAAAGAGCTTAAATAACTAGGTTAACAAGCTCTTATCTATAAAAATAAAGACGAAAGAGAAATTTATTCAAAAATTCATGGAATAATGGAAACAATAAAGAATTCTATTGGACTACTTTTCAACTAGAATAACAAAACTCCAAAATAGTTAATCGCCATGATTTTTTCATGAATGAAAAGATTAAATGCTTGTGGATTCTCGATCAGTTTCTCTTCAGCTATCCTGCATTCAAAAAGAAGTGTGTCGGGCATATTTGCTTCTCAAGTATTTTCTTGGAGGCTCTCTTTATTTCTGATTACTGCGATACATCACAGATAATAGGAATAAATGAACTTCTTAACTATTCTTGAATCGACGTAAGCTTATCTCCAAAGCGATTCATCCCCATGAAAGGCCATTTTCGCTGAACTAGCCCTGTTGATAAAGCTTTTCTAATTCCAGAAAAATCCCAATAATCAGCGCTAAACTTTTAGATTTCATGGCTGCCTTATTCAATTTGACTAAGCAAACGCCAATTTAACGTAAGCTAACTTTCGGCTATCTTCTGAGTGATCTTTATTGAAAAAAGGACTCTTTTTTGTTAGAAAATTTTGTTTTCTCGAACAAAAATTAAGAGCCCAAAATGAACGAGATAGAGAGGATCAAACTGTTTTGTCTTGTTGATGATTTTTCTAATAGATTTCACCAAATGTGTTCCCAAAAACAAATGGAGTATACGAAAAGAAAAATCCGCAAAAGAACTTTTAGAATACCTTTAAGTGAAGTGCTAACGATTTTGCTTCCCTTTCGTCGTTCCAATGACAAAATATTTAAACATTTCTACTTAAACCCTGTAAAAACAACTTTAAAATATTTATTCCCTCATCTTGTGGGAGTACTCAAGATGTGTTCAACTCACCTCTGAAGCGTTTTTTCCTATGTTTTGTTTGATCCAAGAGCATTAAGGGATCTGTGAAGGGATTTTATTGATAGACGCTACCGTATTAACGGTTTGCCACGCCAAACGTGCCTCTTCCCATCGAGTCTTTAAAGAGACACGCTAAGTGGGGAAAAACAACCATCGGTTGGTTCTTTGGGTTTAAGCTCCATCTTGTGATTAATCATCAGGCAGAAATTGTCGCATTTAAATTGACAACTGGCAATAGGGGTGATCATAAAACCGTTCCTGAAATGATAGGAGGGATAAAAGAAAAAGCATTCGCAGATAGAGAGGATATTTCAGAAAAACTGACTTATACTCTAATGCAAAAGGGAATTCATCTTTTCACAAAAGTAAAGAAGGAGATGAAAAATGAATGAATCATGTTAGTGGATAAACTCATGCTAAAAAAGAGAGCTATGATTGAAAGTGTGAATCATCTGTTGAAAAATAATTGTCAGATAGAACAGCATCGACACCGAAGTCGATGGAACTTTCTTAGCCATCTGATGGCAGGTCTCGCTAATTATTGCTTGAATCCATCCAAGCCTCGACTGTTCTTTTCAAATACAGAAATCGAAGTAGTTTAAGCTCCTAGAATGTTTTTGAGGGTTTCTTACATTAAACTGGCGTCAAAATAGAGCAGCCAATTTGCTTTTTATCAATTGCGGCAAAGAGAAGAGATAAGATGTGAAAAAAATCGCTTTCTTCAAGTTAATTTTTTTGGTCAAGCCGAAGCTCGATTTTTTTTGCTAATGATTAGATACGTTTTTTAAAACTGAAATAGTTAAAAAAGATCTGCTATTTTAATAGGTTTAAATTGGTGAAGATAATCACAAGCAACTAACTGATAACGGATATCGTTATGTATACCAAAAATTTCACGGTCAGCTTTAACATTGTGTAAATGCCCAAATACACAAATATTAATGTGATATTTTTCTAATAAACGACTTACCTCTGTTTCTTCTAAATTCGCCCCAATAGGAGGATAGTGAGTCATGGCAATACGCAACTTTGCTTGAGAATGCATCGTTTTCAAGCTTGTTTCCAATCGCTTTAATTCACGTTCATAGATTTTTTGACTTTCCTCTGAACGATCTTCGTCATTAATTTTTTTGATACACGCAAAATCCTTAAAATCAATCCACTCATTAAAACTGATTCCTGGAATATCCCAAAGGCGAGCCCCTGCAATATTTACCCCATTCCAAAAAAAACTATTATTTTGAATCAAATGACAAGAAGGAGGCAAAATTGACTGAATCTTGGATAATGATCCCCACCAATAGTCATGATTTCCTTTAAGCAATACTTTTGTCCCTGGAAGCTGACCAATCCAATTAAGGTCCAATCGAGCCTCTTCTAAGCGCATAGCCCAAGAAATATCACCTGGAATTAAAACCAAATCATTTTCAGCAACCAATTCAAGCCAAGATTGTTTAATTTTGTCAGTATATTCTTCCCACTGTGGGCCAAAGATCCTCATATGTTTATTAGGGGCACCAAAAGGAAGATGAAGGTCAGCAATTGCCCAAATTGAGAACATATTAACTCTAAAAAATTAATCACTCACTTAAAAAAATACGTTCGGTGAGTGATGAAATAGATAATATTAATTATAAAATAAATCCGTCTGGAAGGACTGATCCGCGTGGAACAACGATGATACCATCTCTGATAAAAACAAGCTCACTTTCGTAGCGAGTCAAGTGTTGCTTATTGATCAACTGGACGCCTTTTCCAATACGAACATTTTTATCTATAATAGCTTTTTTGATAATACAATTTTCTCCAATCTGAGGTTCAGACGGAAGTTTACAATGATCATTTACAGGAGAAACATAATAATCATTTCCCATTAAATAAGAATCACGAATGATTGCCCCAGAACCAATGACTGTTCGCGGACCTAAAAGGCTATGAGTAATTTCGTCTGCTTCGATAATAGAGCCTTCACAGAGAATACTTTTTTGAATTTGGCAAGTAGTAAATTTAGCAGGTGGTAAATCATATCGATATGTGTAAATAGGACGTGCTTCATTGTGAAAGTTAAAAACAGGGTTGGTTTCAGTTAAAGCAAGATTGGCCTGATAAAATGTTTCAATCGTTCCGATATCTTCCCAGTACCCTGTGTAAAGATAGGCTGAGATTTTCCCAGAGGCAACTTTTGTGGGAATCAAATGTTTACCAAAATCTTCTCGAATATCTTCAGAAAGAAGATCAACTAATGCCTTTCGTTTGAATAAATAAATCCCCATTGATCCCAAATAGACTCGCTCACCTGCCGGCGCGACTCCCGCTTTTTCAAGAATATTCGATGGACTTCGCAATTGTTGTAATAAATCGTTATCTTGCGGCTTTTCATAAAAAGATGTAATAGAATTTTGTTCATCAACTTTTAATATTCCCATTCGTTTAGCATCTTGAGTATTGACTGGGATAGTTGCAACAACAACATCGGAATCATTTTTTTTAGCAAAATGAACCATTTCTTGAAAATCTATATTATAAAGTTGATCTCCCGATAAAATTAAAAAATATTCAAAAGGACTTTCTAAAAGATAATCAATATTTTGACGAACTGCATCAGCGGTTCCTTGAAACCAATTCTTCTTGGAAGGTTTTTGTTCTGCTGTTAAAATTTCAATAGAACCGGCGCCTGGTCCTTGCATATATGTTTGAAAAACATGTTGATGCAAAGAAGACGAAAGAAATTGCGTCAGTAGAAATACTTTTTTGCAACCTGCATGTAAAGAATTAGAGATAGGAACATCAATGAGACGATATTTCCCACCAAAATTAATAGCTGGCTTGCAACGTGCTAAAGTTAGGGGGTGTAATCGTGTTCCTTCTCCCCCACTTAAAATTAAACTAGCCACTTGACGCATATCAACTGATTGAGAATCAGAAGTTTCTACAACTTGAGAAGAACGCTGCCTTAACATTGTTAATGTATTCATTTTCTCGCCCATGGGGTAAAGTTCGGTCAAAAAATGAACCGTAGCATAGCTTTTATTAAAAGCAAAGACTATCAAGTTTAAATTTTTTTTTCTCTCTGTAAAAAGTAAAATATTTTCAAAAAACGAGAAATGAAAAATGTAAAAAATGTTTTTGTCTGGTATTTTATTCATCTCATATAAAACTCGTGTTTCTATAGGGAAAAAATTAACTTATCAACTATGATGACAATTTGTTTTATAATTGAGATATAGGCTGTGTTCATGTTCGATTTTTCTAAGCTAAAAGATAAAATAAGTCAGTTTTTTGCTTCTGCAAAAAGACTTTATTGGTTAGCTTTAGCAATCGTTTTAATTCTTATTTTTTCTCTTATGCGAGGGTGTTCTTCCTCAGATTTGGCAAAACCTACTTACTCCATCGGTCAAGATACACAATGGTCAACTATTGATGTGATGAATAAAGAGAGACAATTATCAGCTTTTAATCTCGATTTACTTACATCAATTGCCAAAGAAGAAGGAACTCTCTTCAGTTTGCAATCTACTCCTCGAAACTTTTTGCTGAGGCGACTTGAAAATGGAGATTTAGATGGTATTATTTCAAGCCTTTCTCCTACACCAATTAATCAGTCTTTATACGCATTTTCAGAACCTTATTTTCCTTTAGGTCCTGTGCTTATTATTTCTTCGCGAAGTCCTTTGAAAGGTTGGAATGAAAAAGCGATCAAGCTCATCGGTATACAATCCGGCACATCAGATAAGCTTAATTTGGAAAAAGATCCAACCATTCAACTGCGTTTATATGACAATATCTTAAATGCTTTATCAGACTTGGATGATAGGCGAATTGATGGAGCCATCTTTCCTGCTATCCCTGCTTATGTTTATACTCAAACCTTTTATGAAGGAAAATTGAAAATTGTTACTGCTCCTCTTACAAATGAGAGTCTACGCCTGGTAGCCTTAAAAACAGAAAATGGACAAGAATTGATCAAATTATTTAATAGGGGATTGAAAAAAATTCGAGACAATAATACATATCAACAACTTCTTGATCGTTGGGGTTTTCTAAATGTCGAGAAAATGGATCATCAGCCTTAATCTTTATCTCTCTCTCTTATTAAAGGCTCATTTGTTTTTGCTCTTTCCTTTGAATCGATAAACAATTTTTTAGTCATTTAAAAAAATTCAAATTTAATATTCCCTGTATTCAATTCCAGATTAATGGCAAAATTCATAAAAAATATAAAATATGATTAATATTTAATTTTCTATTTAGAATAAAAAAATATTAATTTTTACAAACAGAATAAATATTTGAAAATTAAATATGACAGAAGATCAATCATAGTGATTGAATATTTATGAAAAAATAAATATGCTTTGCAACTGTAAATCTAAATATATTAAAATTTTATTTTAAAAATTCAATTATTAAGCTTAATTTTAAATAAAGTATAGGTAAAAATGTCTAGTCCTCATATTCAACCTGTGCCCCCATCAAGTTCTAATCCCGCATCAACTTTAGATCCGAAAAGAACTTTGCCAAAAAAACCTACTGCTCCTTCAACAAAAAAAAGTGGTGGTATTTTTAATCCATTCGGCTTCAGTAAACCTTCTAGTAGCTCCAGCTCGACAACAAAAAAAACAGAAGCGATTTTTACAAATGTTAATCCAATAACTCAATCGAGTAAAGCCAGTGCTCAAAAACCTCTGGCAAATAGGCGTTCTTCTATTTCTTCAACCAAAACTGAATCAGGACCTTCTGATTTTATAGACAGAAAAGTAAAGAGAGCTTCTTCAAAACAATTACCACTGACTCAAGAAACGCAAAGTTCTGAAGTTGTTTCTTTAGAATCTGTTCAATCAGAACTCCACAACTTCGCAAAAAACTTTACCTCCACCTTATCGCTAATCAGACAAGAATTACAACAAGAAGTGGATGAGTTACCAGAAGAATTTAAAAATCGCATAAACTTTGCTACTGGCTTTGCGCTTGCGGATTCAGATAATGGCTTAGATGAAAGTAAGCTGGCCCAAAAGGTTTGGAAGCGTCTTGATAGCCAGTGGAAACAGCTTGCCAGTCATGTTAATACTTCTCAAAATTCCGCTAAAAGTCGACGACTAAGTTTCAGCCCTGATGATGAAAGCATTAAAAAATTAACAGAAAGCGTTTCAAAGGGAATTCCTTCAAGATCAGAAGTTGCAAAAAACTTAGAAAGTATAAAAGATGAAACGCAGCATGGAAATTATATTTGCAATGTTTATTACAAGCCTTTGTGTATTGATGATCTTTCTGAAAATAGTGAGATAAACGAAGTAAATCCTGGCTATTTAACTTCTGCAAAATGCCCTACAATTACTTTATTTACCTACATGCAGCATTTACAATTAGTAGTTCAACACTTTTCTAATTTGAGTAACATACCACCAAAACCTTCTTTTAATGATAAAAATCTGAAGGACTTAATCACAAAATTTATAGAAAGTTTAAACAATAAATTCAAAAAAACGCCTCGTGACATTGTCCGTTTTTGTCAACAATTGGGAAGAAGTGTTCATCTTTATGTTGAAAAACTAGAAAATACTCTTTATATCACTTATAAAGAACCTGTTAATAAAGCTGGGGCTGATTATCAGCAAATTGCAAATCGTATTCTTGAAACTATCACTAGTAATGATAAAGGAAGCTGGGATGCAGATATGCGAAGAATTTTATGCAGCTATGGATTGCATATCAAAGGACTTGCTCTACCTCCAGGATTAAATTGGGAAAAAGAATTACAAGAACACTATTTTTATTCAGATAAGCTAAATCTTCCCGATGAATTTAAAACATGGCTTAAACAGCAATTTAATGAGAAAAACTGGGACTTCAGCGATGTCGAGAAAACATTAAGCAATCTTAAGAGCGTTCATCACAAAATTTCTAACAGGTTAAAGAAAAGTTTGAAAACTTTCTTAACGTTATTAATGCAAGGAGTAAAATTAGATCTTCAACAACAAGAATGTATAGAGCTTTTATCTATCATGGGATCTGTAGAAAAAGAAAAAGTTAGCCTTTCCACTATTTTTACAAGATTTAATGAAGTATTTAGCAAAATCTCAGAAAGCCAGAATAGTGAAATTAAAAAACTTCTCCCTTTTTTACAAATTTTGAGACAAGATATGCTCATTTCTATTCATAGAGAAACTGAAAATGCTTGGCGTTTCATTCGAGGTATAGAATCTAAATTCATTACAGACTTACCGGAATCGAATAAAAAGGTAAATATTAAATGGGACGATTTTGGAAGTACAATTTACATTTCTCGTGACGCACAGTTAGAAGGGCACCCAGAATGTATCTTAAAATCTAGCATCACTATTTCATCAACGGAAGAAGGAGCTTGGATTGTTCTACCTAACTTAGAAATTACTTCTCCAAAAATCTCTGATATTAGCTTTAAAGAAAGATACATGGAATTAATCGTGACATTAAAAGCCATGGGTCTTCCGTATCGCGAAATCATTGCATAATCCTCACCTTATCGATGCTGAATTTCCTTCAGCATCGATTGTGTGCTGCATAATCGTAGCGCACACGATCTAAGAGCTCTTGATCAATTGGACAAGGCTCAATTCCCCAAATCAGTGCTGCATAGTTATGAACCGAAAAATCAGTAGAAAATTTTCCCATCCCAGCAATATTGTGTATGGCATATTCAGCCCACTTTTTCGGTTTTTTATATAATTCTTCCACTTTCAACTGTGTATCATAAAAACTTTGAAGGTCTTTTAACATGAAATAGCGATCAGGAGCGCCTCCGTAGTGCATCTCGATTAGTTTATGATAAAGATCACTAAATATTTGATGCTCTTCTTCTGTTTGAGCAAAAGAGCGATCTCTTAGAGCATCCACAGCTTTTTTGATTGTGGGATTATTATCATAAATTTCTTTCGAAGAATAAGAATTTGTCATTTTTAATTGAGCAATTTGCTCTGCTGTACAACCAAAAGAAAAAGGCCACCACTCAGGAGTGACCTCTTCTTCCATTTCGATGTTGGCGCCATCTTGCGTTCCAATTGTCAATGCTCCGTTCATAGCCATTTTCATATTACCCGTTCCAGACGCTTCTGTCCCAGCTGTAGAAATTTGCTCCGAAAGATCTGATGCAGGAATAACGATTTCGGCTTTAGTTACATTGTAATTTTCTAAATAGACAATTTTTAAAAATGGTCCTACAATTGGATCATGGTTAACTTTTCGAGCAATACAATAGATTAACCGAATAATATCTTTTGCAGTTTCATAACCAGCAGCTGCCTTTCCCCCAATCACAACCGTGCGTTTGATTCTTTGATGATTGGGGTTTTGTGTGATCTCTTGATAAAGCATGATTAAGTGTAACGCATTCATAAGTTGTCTTTTATACTCATGAATTCGCTTGATTTGGACATCAAAAATTGAATCGACATCGAGGAGAGGAGGAGGAGAAATAATAATTCCATTTGCATCCCTCAAACGATTTTCCCTATTGATATATTCTATAAACTTAAATTTATTTTTCTTTTTAATCGCTAAAAATTCCAGTTGCGATTCTGGATCTGAGGCAAACTTCGCTAATTCTTTAATTGTCAAAAAATCTGTAATCCATTTGTCACCAATCCTTTGGGTAATAAATCTAGCTAATTCAGGATTACATTCCAATAACCAACGTCTTTGGGTAACCCCATTTGTAATATTAACAAACTTATCAGGAAAAAATTCATAAAAATCTTTAAAAACCGAATTTTTTAAAATCTCCGTATGAAGTTTTGCTACTCCATTGACTTTATGCGAGCCTACAATGGCTAAATTTGCCATCCGTACTTTATCATTTTCGATGATGGATAATCGTCTGATTCGTTCCTCGTCTTGAGGATAGCGACTTCTAATCGCATTACAAAAATCGAGATTGATTCGTTCTATAATTCGACATTGACGTGGAAGTAAGTAATAGAAAAGAGCTTTATCCCATTGCTCTAGCGCCTCGCTCAATATCGTATGGTTCGTATAACCCGTGCAAGCCTCGGTGATTTCGACTGCTGTTTTCCAAGGTAAATCATGATCTTTAGTTAAAATGCGAACTAGCTCTGCAATGACTAGTGAGGGATGGGTATCATTGATCTGAATGCGTACTTTATCGGCAAATTGCCTTAAATTGTTATATTGCCCCAAGTGATGACGAACAATATCCTGTAGCGAAGCTGAAACTAACAAAAATTCTTGTTTTAATCGGATCCTTTTTCCAATATCATTGTTATCACTTGGATATAATACATCAGTTAAAGTCGTATTTTCTGCTGCTTGATCAAGCCTCCCTGCATTATACTTTTGTAACAGAAAATTCCGCGGAGAATCTTTAGTAGACCATAGACGTAAGGTCACAACTGAGAAATCAGAGTTTTTGCTATAACCAACAATTGGTATATCATAAGGAAGAGCCCCTACTTCTTCAGCCTCTGTGAGGCTTAAAATTTCATCCCCATGGATATTGTACGCTGTTTGAGGTTTTCCACAAAACTTGACATGCACTCTTCTTAAATCCCGTCTAAATTCCCAAGGATTTTCATTTAAAAGCCAGCAATCGGGAGCTTCAATTTGTGCGCCATTCCAAAGTTGTTGCTCAAAAATTCCATATTGATAACGCAAACCATAAGCCTGGGCAGGATAGTGATGCGTGGCTAAAGAGTCGAGTAAACAAGAGGCTAAGCGACCAAGACCGCCATTACCTAAACCAGGGTCTTCCTCTTGCTCAACAATGCTTCTTAAATTCCGATTCATTTTCTGTAAGACAAGCTTAACAACATCTTTTGAACATAAATTTGTGATATTATTCACAAAAAGTCTTCCAGGTAAGTATTCCATCGAGAGATAATAAATTTGTCGAGATTGATTTTTGGCAATTGTACGAGCTGTCGCCTGCCAATTAATCATTGTTTCTTCCCTAATCGCATAGCATAAAGCTCGATAAAATTCATTAGCATCGGCCTCTTCTGCTGTTCTTCCAATCGTACTAATTAAATAAGATTTGACTCTGCGAATTAATTCTTCAGCTAGTAAATCTATATTTACTGTACTCATGAAATCCCCCTTTCTAAAATAGAAAAATTCAAAACTAGTTACCAAAAATTTTAACTTAGCATATGATCTATTTATCAGCGAGTATTGAAGGTTTAAAAAAATGCACCGCTCTCAAAAATTTCAATTTATCTTTTATGGAATTTTGGCTTTATTTACAGGGCTGATGATTTATGTCACCTATGTAGCTTTTACACGCCTTTCAGGTTCAGCGGGTTTAGACATGGCCCGCATTCAAAAAGTACGTTATGATTCGCTTCAAGATAAACAAACTTCTATAAATGATCCTGTTTTTCTTCATCACGAACAATAATGACTTTATTTTTTACTCTTTTTCCCCTTTACTTGTTTGGAAATGTGCATTGTTTAGGGATGTGCGGTCCTTTAGTCCTGTTACTTGGAAAACATCATCATCGATATTTTTACTTCATAGGTAGAATTCTTTCTTTTAGTTTAGCAGGCTTAATTGCAGGAGAGGCTGGAGCAGTCACTCAAATTTTTCTCAAAGACTACTATTTGGCAGAAATTATAAGTATTTTTTTTGGAGTCTTGATTATCTATTGGGGACTAAACTTGTTATTTAATTGGAATTTTTTTAAAAGTATCACGCAATGGAATTTATTACAGACAATCAATTTGACTCTTTCTCAACTGATGTTGAAAAATAACTGGAAAGCGACCTTTTTTTTTGGTTTTTTTACAGTGATGTTACCTTGCGGTCAAACCCTCGTTGTTTTTTCAGCTTGTGCTTTAACAGGAGACGCATTCATTGGCCTAGGAAATGGATTTGCCTTTGCTATTTTAACAACACCTTCGCTTGTTTTGGCTATGCATACTTATAAATTTTTTAACCAACTAAAGCAATATTCCAATATTATTTTAGGATTAAGCTCGATTTTCGTCGGAATTTTAGCTTGTTGTAGAGGATTTGCAGAACTGGGGTGGATTTCACATTTTGTCTTAAATCCTGACTCTTCACCCCTTTATCATATAGTGATTTTCTAATGAATAAAGAGCCTATTAGTTTATATATCTTCCGATTTATCTTAGGGTTTGGGTTATTCGCGTTCATGGCTATGTTGTATTGGTCATCTGCTCTGATTGAAAACCAGTTAAAATTTTTAAGACAAGACCTGATTCAAATCAAAAATGATATTTATACCGTTCGTTCTGAAACAGAAAAAATTCGTACAGATATCTTAAAAACACTTATTAATCACCCTTTAAGCCAAAACAGTTCTTCATCTGAAACAGCCAATTCTCCTTCAACAATAAACAAAAAAGCTGCGCAGGGTGAAAATCTTCTTAAAGTAGATCCTTTTTATCAAATCACCCTCCCTCGATTACTAGGACCGCAATTTACCCCGCAGGGAGTTCGCAAAGAGGCAACGTTCAGAAAACCGGATCATCTCCACCCTTTTAGCCCCTGGTTAGAAGTTTCATCATGGAACGATCTATGCTCTATTTCATTAGCTTCCCAAGAAGTGGGTAAATATGAAACAATGGCTCCAGAAATGGCTGAAAGAATAGAATTAAGAACTAATGAAAAAGGTTTTTTCGAGTATTGGGTATTTCTAAGGCAAGATGTATTTTGGGCTCCCCTTCAACAAAATCAATTTGCTGAAGGGATTATTTTAGCCCCTCATTTTTTACGCCGACACCCAGTCACTGCTCATGACTTTAAATTTTACTTTGACGCAATCATGAATCCATACGTGGAAGAAGCCAAAGCCGTTTCCCTTAGAATTTACTTTGGAGATATTGAAGAAATTAAAATTCTCGATGATTACACTTTCATTGTGCGATGGAAAACGGAAAAAACCGTAGGAGAAAATGGAAAAGAAGAACTAAAAATGAAATATCTGTCAAAATCTTGGACAGGATCTTTACGTCCTTTAGCTTCCTTTGTTTATCAGTATTTTGCGGATGGCACAAAAATTGTTGAAGAAGATAGCCACCCTAACACTTACCAAACTAATTCTATCTGGGCACAAAATTTTTCCCATCACTGGGCAAAAAATGTCATTGTCAGTTGTGGTCCGTGGTTATTCGATGGCATGACCGAAAGAGAAATACGATTCAAAAGAAATCCTGATTATTTTAATGCTTATGCTGCTCTAACCGAAGCGCTAGAATTCAAATTTAAAAACTCTCCAGATGGAATTTGGGAAGAATTTAAAACTGATTCTTTAGATTTATTTGAAATTCCTCCTAATCAGCTTGCAGAGTTAGATCGATTTTTACAAAGTGCCCCTTATGCCAAACAAAAAGAAAATGGATCGGGAATTCATCGATTGGATTATATTAGTCGAAAATATTATTACATTGGATGGAACCAAGCTAACCCCTTATTTAAAAGCAAAAAAGTTCGACAAGCTTTGACGATGGCTATTGATAGAGAACGCATTATTCGTCAAAATTTAAATGGAATGGGAATGCAAACAACGGGAACCTTTTTTCCTTTTTCTCCCTCCTATGACGCGACATTAAAACCCTATCCTTTCAATATTCAAAAAGCTTTGGAATTATTAAGAGAAGATGGATGGTACGACAGTTCAGGAACGGGTGTCTTAGAAAAAGTCATTGACGGTCAACGCACCCCTTTTAAATTTACATTGACATATTTTGTCAAAAGCCCAACAAATAAATCAATTTGTGAATACATTTCGACTGCTTTAAAAGAAATTGGGATTGTTTGTAAAATTGAGGGGGTAGATGTAGCAGATTTATCTGCTATAGTGGACGATAAAAGTTTTGATGCTATTTATATGGCTTGGGCTCTTGGATCGCCTCCTGAAGATCCAAGGCAGCTGTGGTATTCAACAGGAGCCAAAGAAAAAGGCTCTTCAAATCTAATTGGTTTTGTCAATCAAGAAGTAGATCATATCATTGATAAATTAACTTTTGAATATGATGTCGAAAAACGTATTGAACTTTACCATCAATTTGATCGCATTATTTATGATGAAGCTCCCTATACATTTATTTATACTCCCAAAGAGACTCTTCTTTACCGCAATTACTTGCAAAATGTTTTCATCCCTGCTGAAAGGCAAGATTTAATCCCGGGAGCTAATGTAGGCGAACCTATTGCAAACTTATTTTGGATTAAAGATACTACTAAAAAACAAGAAAAATACCTTGGGAACTAAAAAATGTGGAATTATGTCTTAAGACGATTTCTTCTTCTTCCACTAACCCTTTTCTTTATTGTTTTAATAAATTTTATCATTATTAATCTCGCTCCGGGTGACCCCGTTTCTTTTGCAGAAACCTCACAAGAAGGAGCCACTCGAAGAGAAGATCGATCCATAGCATGTGGTGGTGATGAACGTTATTTGCAATTTAGAGATTTCTACGGCTTAACGTTGCCTGTTTTGTTTAACAATTGGCCCTCTTTAACTCAAGATTATGTTAAACAAACATTGTGGCAGCTTGCGAATCGAAAATTGACTCCAGAAAGTTTGAATGAACTTCCCGTTAAAGATTATGATGCCATACGAGTCACTTTTGGAGACCAATCGCGTTATCTCATGTCTAAATTGATCATTATTTTAGTTGATCCCGAGACTTCAGAAAACGTTCGCAGATTAGCTTCTCATTTTTTTGTGAGAGGAGGTTCTAGGCAAGGTTATATTGGATCTAACATTAATCCTGAACAAAAAGCCTGGAATAAAAAAGTCGCTGAAGATAATCAATATCTGCGCACTCTTCTTTGGCAATCTTCTGCATCTCCTTTAGAAGTATCTAAAAAAATTAAACTCATACAAGAATGGTACGAAAAAAATAAAGCTTTTTATCGTTTAGATCCGTCAAAAGAATTATGGAAAATATTTTTTACCGAAACACGCTTCACAAGGTACATGAGCCGTATTCTTCATTTAGATTTTGGCACATTGCGTAATGATTCAAGTAAGCCTGTTCTTACCGAAGTCACGAAGCGATTTAAATATTCTTTAACCCTTTCACTTTTGCCCATGCTCATCACTTTTGTATTGTGTCAATTTTTTGGATTCATTATGGCTTATAAACACAATCAATGGATTGACTATACCCTTAATCTTATTTTTCTAGTTTTATATGCCATTCCTATTTTTGTAGTGGCTCCTTTTTTAATCGAAAAAGTTGCCTTGCACAATACATTTCCTTTTACAGATATTCCTATTCCGATTAGTGGTTTTACAAATCCAGATCGAATCTATCATCAGGAAAATTCTTATCAGCGTCTATTTGATATCATTCAACATATTGCTCTTCCAAGTGTAGCGGTTATGTATGGGAGTTTAGCCGCAGAATCTCGCTTATCGCGCACAGCCGTTTTAGAAGTTTTAAGACAAGACTACATTCGAACAGCTAAAGCAAAAGGTGTACCTCCTTTTAAGATTTTATTTAAACACGTAGGACGTAATGCCGCTATTACGATTGTTACCTCATTAGCAAGTTCTCTCGGCATCTTGTTAGGAGGGTCACTAATTGTTGAAACCCTATTTGATATCAATGGTTTTGGAAAATTTTTTTATGATGCCATTATCAATAGAGATTATAATGTTATTATGTTCTCGACTTTGGCTGGGTCATTTTTAACATTAATGGGCTATTTGTTAGCCGATTTAGCCTATATGTGGTTAGATCCTCGCATTACTTTAGACTGATATTTGGTATCCTTATGCATCATCATTCTTCTTACACTTATTGGCAGACTGTTTGGAAACAATTTAAACAAAATCCTCTCGCCATATTTGCTTTAATCGTTGTGTGTTTATTTTGTTTAGCGGGTGTCTACGCTCCTTTTTTAGCTTCTAGTAAACCTATTGTTGTCCAATATGAAGGAAATTGGTACTTCCCTCTTTTTCGCTATCTCTTTTTTCCTGGTTTTTTCACAAAACCTCTTGATATTTTCTACAATTTACTCATTTTCACTTTACCACTTTTTATAGCCACTTGGTGTTTATTAAAAAAACGACACACTTATCGCCTATGGACTTTTATTTTTTTATGCCTTCTACAAATCATTTTGTTTTTAGAAATTTTATATCATAATGATCAAGACCCTTCAGCAAGCTTAGAACTTAATGAGAAAAGACAGCAAGCTATTCAAAAACAACTCGATTTTAAAAAAACAAATCCACTTCTAGCGCCTTCTTTTACTCCGAATTGGGAAAAAGAGTTATCGTATATGACCCCTTATGCTAGGCTTAATTTGGTTTTACGTTATCAACAAAGACTTAATCAAGATCAACGATTAAAAGCCGAAGCTCATGCATTTTTGACTGCTGAAAAAATGAAAAAAAATGAGAGTTACTCAATTGCCTCTTTATGGCAGCAAGAAAAACGACACGAAAAACAAGAAATTGAAAGGCAACAAATTTTAGTCACTCAAAATCAAGCAGTTTATCCGCAGGCTAAGGCACATATAAATGCATTGATGGATAAATGTCAAACAAGCTCTCTCGATCACTTACCTTCTTGGCAAACATGTGAGTATTTAACCAAAATTTCTCTTCAAGAGAAAGAGAGCTTACTAAATTCAAAAAACATTGTTGACACTTACGAACGTGCGCAAAGTCAATTGAATTATCTTCATGATAAACAAGTATGGCTTGAAAACCAAATACCCAAGCTTAAGTATGAAATTATGCCTTTATTGCGCCCTTTTCATTGGGAAGACGATGCAGGAGGAGAACAAGCTTTGAACAAACACATAAGTTGGTGGGAATTAACACGAGTCAATCGCAAAGACATGGTCGCTGCTTTAATTTTTGGTATCCGTGTTTCCCTTTCAGTGGGCCTTCTTTCTATCGTGATTGCGCTACTGATTGGAATTCCAGTTGGAGCCGTTTCGGGTTATTATGGAGGCAAAATAGATATGATCACATATCGATTAATTGAAATCTGGGAGTCAATGCCAACCTTTTTTATGTTATTAATGATTGTCGCTTTTTTACAAAATAAATCGATTTTCTTAGTGATTGCCGTTATTGGTCTATTTGGATGGACAGGATTTAGCCGTTTTATTCGCGGAGAATTTTTTAGACAGAAACAACTACCCTATGTCGAAGCTTGTCATGCACAAGGATTTAGTAATCGGTATATCATGTTTTCTCATCTTCTTCCCAATGCAATTCCCCCTTTACTTACTCTCGTTCCTTTTGCCATTATGGGAGCTATTACCAGCGAGACAGGGCTTTCCTTTTTAGGTTTAGGAGAAGAAGGATCTAGCTCCTGGGGAGTTTTAATGGATGAGGGGCGAAGTGCTTTTCCTTCCGAAAGTTATTTACTTTGGCCCCCTGCCACTTTACTTACTATTCTTCTAGTGGCAATCGCTCTTGTTGGTGACGCATTAAGGGATGCACTCGATCCTAAATTACATTCGCATGATAGATAAGCTGATTCAAAAAAATTGATAAAGAATTCCAAATTCTTTTTGAATTTTTGCTGATATTGAATAAATCACTCTAATTGTATTATTTGCTCAAATATCTTTAACAAACAAATTAGGTACAATCGTCTTGGGCTAACTCAGGGTGCCTACGACTAGGGTAAAGGAACAGAAATTATTGTTGGAAATTCCTTATGCATTCCTGGATAATAATAAGCTGAAAATGTCATTGCAAGTGAACCAATCAAATGCTCTTTTCCATTAAGAACAGCAATAGCTTGATATTCTCGTAGCGTCCAATCATTTCGCACAAAATCTAAAATGGAAGGCAGTAGATGAGGGGTAGAAAAAGAAATAATCACGCTTTTACCCGGATCAATCGAAGGAAATGTTTGCTTTTCAGTCTGGAAAAGAATGCTGCCATTTTCTTTATCTAAAGGTTTTGCAAATCCATAACACAAATAGATATCTCCTTTAGGGCTTGCTTGAGATCCCTTATTTTCAACAATAACAGATAGTTGAACAGGAGTTCCTGGCTGAACTTTTTCTGAGGAATTTGGATCGATGAGTTTAGAAGCTTGGATTTGAATAGATCCTTGCAAAATTGCATCAGATATAGAATGATTCGTTTGACCATAACTATAACCAATTCTTGCGAATAAAAGTAAAGTAGCTAAAAAGCCTAGCCCTAGCTTAAATAACAAGCGTGTTGATGGTAAAGAAATTTTAGACATTTTTATCTCCTTCAATTAAACCAATTCTCTTGTCTATTTATCCAAATATTGCTTGGATCGGATAAATCAATATAATTGCTAACAAAGCTCCAATAGGAACCGTCACGATCCAAGAAACTAAAATATCACGGGTCGTTGTTAGATTAACTGCTTCAAGACCTCTAGCAAACCCCACTCCCAAAACAGCACCCACAAGCGTGTGCGTTGTTGAAATAGGTAAACCAAATCTAGAAGCAATGACAATCGTTGTAGCCGCTCCAAATTCAGCAGCAAAACCTCGGCTAGCTGTTAATTCTGTAATTTTTTTTCCAATTGTCTCAATAACTCTCCATCCCCAGGTTGCTAACCCTATAACAATTCCACTTCCACCTAATGCAAGAGCCCAAGTAGGAACGGGAGCATCCACAGCAAATAAACCAGTTGTCAAAATAGCCACTGCAGCTGATAAAGGACCTATAGCATTAGCAACATCATTAGCTCCATGTGCAAAAGCCATCATACAAGCAGTCATAATTTGCAAATAAGCAAATATTTTTTCCACTTGAACATATTCAACATGTGTATGATCTGTATTAATCTTTGATTCAAAAGATTTTGAGAGGGCCTCTACTTCTTCTAATAATAATCCTGCAGTGTACTGAGCTTCTCCAGCGGACTTCATTCTAAATCTTTGCAGATGTTTACGAACCTTTTCCAAAGAATGTAAAGCTTCAGAATTGTAAGGAACAGAGAGTTTTTCTTGGGGAATAATAGGAATTCGGCGTACTAACAAATAACTAACGAAAGAACCCATTAAGCCAATCGCAAGTGTCATCAAAATTTTACTTGTTAACGAAAATTCTATATTTAAATTATGCAATCCTTCAAAAATAAGAATCACAGCTAGAATAAGAGTAACCACAAAAACTAAAAATGGTGTTAAACGACGTGTTTCTTCCAGAGGATTTAAAGCATAAAAAATTCTTTTTCTTAAAAGAGAAAAAATATAGTAAGCAATAATCCCTCCTAAAATAGGAGAAAAAATCCAACTGGTAATAATATAACACACTTCTTTCCAGTATACGGCCTTTATCCCTCCAAAAACGGTACCAAAACCTACAATCGCGCCAACAATTGAATGTGTCGTTGAAACAGGCCAACCAAAATAGGATGCTAATTGAAGCCACATCCCCACAGAACCTAAAGAAGCAAGCATTCCAAAAACTAGCAGTTTGGGATCATAATTAAAAACATCTGGATCAATAATCCCACTTTGCACAGTTTTAGAAACATGGGAACCAAAGAAAAAAGCGCCGCAAAATTCTAAAACAGCGGCAATCAGAACAGCTTGGCGCAAAGTTAATGAACCTGAACCAACAGATGTTCCCATAGCATTGGCAACATCATTAGCTCCTATGCTCCAAGCCATATAAAATCCGGTGATCAAAATCAAAATGAGTAGCGCAGTATCCATAACTCCTTATTGAATCTCTTACTTATTCCTTTAGCAACAAATGGTCATAAGATTTATTTCAATTCTAAAACCATTCTAACGCGATTTGCCAAGTTTTCTGAAAGATTAGAAATTGACGCTAAGCTTTCAATTAAGCGTTGCCATTGACTAAAAGTAAGATAAGTCAACGCTTCTTCGGACTGAAATATTTTTTTTAATAATTGCCTTTGAATGAGATCAACCTCATGTTCTTTTAAAGCCACGTCTTCCACCATTGCTCTAACCTTTTCAGCTTCTTTTCCTCCAAAAGAGGATTCGATCAATTCATGTAATTCATTGATAATAAGTTTAGCTCCATCAAATGTTTCAATATTTTTGAACAAAAATTGCTTAAACTCTTCTTTAAAACTTGGTAGAATTTCTAAGGGTTTAAAAGTAGCGACTACTGCGATATCTTCAACAGTATCCGCGATACTATCTTGGATCGATAAAATATCTAATAAACTTTCACGGCCAATCGGAAGATATAAACTTTTCGGAAGATGATTACGAATATCATTTTTCATCGTGTCAGCCTGATGCTCAATTGCCGATATTTCATTGGCAATATTCTCAATTAATGGTTGATCACGATTTTCAATTGCCTCATAAAGAAATGGCAATTGATGGACGCAACAAGCAACAGTTTCCATATGAGATTGCAAAGGGGCAAACGGAGAACGGCCAAATAAACGTAAAATCGTCAGCATAAGTGATTTTTTTCGCTTGTTAGAACAATTTAGGTCATTGAATGTAAAAGTCGGCATTGATTAAATGATTTACCCATATAAGTATAGATGATTTTGAATTCTAAATCGAGGGAAATTCCCTTTTATCAAAACTTCTAATCTCTCTCATTTATTATTTTGATAAATAATAGAATCCTCACCATTATAAACTTTTTCGCAAGGCTAATATGAGGATTAATGTCTAAGCAACCACCAATTTTACAAGTTCGCAATCTAACGATTCAGTTACGCAGCGGCAAAGATTGTTGGAATGTTGTCGATCGGCTTGATTTTGAACTATATTCTGGCAAAACGTTAGCGCTTGTAGGAGAATCAGGCTGTGGTAAATCAATGACAGCCCATTCTCTTCTTCGTATTTTGCCAACCCCTCCAACCTTGCCCATAAAAGGAGAAATTCTTTATCGAGGCCAAAATTTGATTCAGCTAACGGAAAAAGAGATGCGTCATATCCGAGGATCAAAAATTGCTATGGTCTTTCAAGATCCTATGAGTGCGCTAAATCCTGTTTATACCATTGGTAATCAATTAATTGAAGTAGCTTATTTTCACCTCAACCTTGATCCTGATGAGGCATGGGTACGAGCTAAAGAATCTTTAGAAGCAGTTGGAATAAACGATGCAGAAAGTAAACTTAATGCCTACCCACACCAACTATCAGGTGGACTCAAACAACGCGTAATGATTGCGATGGCGCTAATGTGTGAACCAGATATTTTAATTGCAGATGAGCCAACGACAGCTTTAGATGTCACTATTCAAGCACAAGTATTATCACTGATTCGCAATCTTCAAGAAAAAAACGGGATGGCCCTTCTTTTAATCACTCATGACATGGGTGTTGTTGCAGAAATGGCCGACGAGGTGATCGTAATGTATACAGCACAAAGTGTCGAAAAAGGGCATGTAGAAGATATTTTTTACCACAAAGCGCATCCTTATACTTTAGGTCTTTTTGAATCTAAACCTTCTTTACAAGGTAAGCAAGGTAAATTAAAGCCCATTCCCGGACAAGTACCTTCTTATAAAAAACTCCCAAAAGGGTGTCGCTTCCATCCTCGTTGCCCTTTTGTTATGGAAAAATGTCGTCAGGGAGAGGTACTTAGTTTTTCTCTGCCAGATAACCACATAGTAAAATGTTGGTTGTATGATGGTTCTTTAGAAAGTCAAACCAAACTTAAAAATTCTCCATTGGAGAGGCCATGACAGAATTTTTACTTTGTGTCAAAGGGCTAAAAAAATATTTTCCAATCATGGCTGGTTTATTTCGAAAAGAGATTGAAGTTTTTAAAGCCGTTGATGATATTGATTTTTCAATTAAAACAGGTGAAGTATTAGGAATGGTTGGTGAATCCGGGAGCGGAAAAAGTACTGCTGCTAGAGCAGCTGTGCGACTCATAGAACCGACTGAAGGGCAAATTTTATTTTCGGGGCAATCTCTTCGAGATCTCTCTAAAAATGAACTAAAAAAAATAAGAAAAAACATTCAAATAGTTTTTCAAGATCCTTATGCCTCCTTAAATCCAAGAAAAACAATCCTTGATAGTATAGGAGAAGCTCTTTTCTATCATGGCATAGTAAAAACTAAAGAAGAACAAATTGAAAAAGTAGTGGATGTTTTACAAAAAATTGGCCTTTCTCCTGATATTATGAACAGGTACCCTCACGAATTTTCAGGAGGTCAGCAACAACGTATTTGCATTGGACGTGCGATTGCCTTGAATCCAAAATTAATTATTTGTGATGAAGCTGTTTCTGCTTTGGATGTTTCAATTCAGGCACAAATACTCAATTTACTCATCGAATTAAAAGAAACTTTAGATTTAAGCTATTTATTTATTTCTCACGATCTTTCTGTCATCAAACATATTGCTGACAACATTGTTGTGCTTTATAAAGGAAAAATAATCGAAAGTGGCTCTAATATACAAATTTTTGAAAATCCCCAAAGTACTTATACAAAAGAGCTTCTTAACGCAATTCCTAGACTTCGCCCCCGTCAATCCAAAATCAAAAATATTACTTAAGAATATCTGCGGCGTAACGCTTTAATCCTTGTCGAATAATTTGGTTCATTTCAATTTTAGAAGGGTCTACGAATGTAGCCAAATCAAAATCTTCAGCATCAACTTCTAATAAGCCTAATTTCACTGCAAGGTCATAATCTTCCGCTAAAACTGCTTTTACGAGATGCATAATTGAAACAGAAAGAGGATTCACTTTATCGTATAAAGTACTATCGATAAAAGCGCGCTCTTCGCCATGTTGATTTGTTGTAAAATCATATTCCCGTTGAGAGTTATCTAAATGACCTGATAAATACGTTTTACTAAACGTATATTTATCAATTCCTAAACGGAAGAAGTGCATAAATTCCCGCTTGATATTTTCAGGAATAGCGCAAAACACATAATCATAATAACCAAGGAAATCTTCTGCGGACACTTGACGCCCATTTAACGGATTACCAGAAATAAACCTCACCACCCCTTTAGCAATGCGACCTGCAATCAGGGAAGAAATAGGGAATCCTTCGCGAACTTGAAAAAATCCTGTCTTACCTTCTAAAATACCTGTCCCAGCTATACTTATCACCCGATTAACCAAATATTCACCGTGAAGTAAAAAATAACCAATTGCAACAACAGTATGTACGTCTAAGGTCCAAATAACATCTTGAGGAGAATAAATAGGATCAATATGTTGAATGTGTAAAGAAACATTTCCAATAGGATGAGGCCCTTCTACAGTATGCTTTTGAACACCTTCCGCATTAAAAAAAGCTGGCTCTAAATTATCTTTTTGATAAATAAGATGAACCGCTCCATTTGTTAATTTTGCTAACGTTTTTAAACCTTCTTGAAATTCTTTCTCGTATCCTTTTATCTGCATGTCTGGTGGAGGTGTAAAGGGAGCTGATTCCACAGCCTTAACAAAAATACTACGAGGAATTTGATGAGGATTTGCTAAAAAATTGAATGGTCTTTGCCGAATCCGAGCAAATAGCCCTCCTGTCATTAAAGCCCCAACAAGTTCTTCTCTAGATGCTGTATTTAAACTTAAAAGAGGATGTTTTTTAACCTCTTCGTGATTAGAAGTTTCTACCACAATATCGAGAAGTCTTCTTTTAAGCCCCCTTCGAATTTCCCGAACGACTCCTCCTGCTGGAGAAACAAAATAGCGCCCCGGTGTATCCTTATCTTCTGCTAAAGGCTGTCCTAACTTTACTTTTTCACCAACTTGAACCAATAATTTAAAACGCAAATCTTCAAAAGGATTGAAATCAAGAGCAATTTGAACAGGATTTTTCAATGCATGTGCTTCTCCACTTGCTACTAAAAGTTTAGTAATTCCTTCCGGTTTTCCTTTGATGGGAATATCTAATCCTTTAGTGATTTTTATATGGCTCATGAATTTCATCCTTAAAATTCGATTAAAAAACAAAAATTAATTGAAAAATGGGTTTTAAGCAAGCGCAACGTCATACTCAATTTTTACTTTGCTTTGTCTTTACTTAAAAGTTTAACAACATTCTTCTCTTTATAAGAGTAAAACATTCTCAGCAATATGGGAGCAATAATTGTTGTGATGGTAATGACAATAATCATTGAGGCGTAAATATCATCGTTAAAAATTTTCACATTCTTTCCAACTTCCGCAAAAATTAACCCCACCTCACCCCGTGGTATCATCGCTAATCCGACAGCCCATTTCACCCATTTAGAATCTTTAAATAATAAAAATCCTGACGCAAATTTTCCTAAAATTGCCGCTGCTAAAATCGCTAATGATAAAGACCAAATAAAAAATGAGCTCCAATCAATGGCTCGTAAATTTAAGGATAATCCAATCGTCACAAAAAAAATAGGGGTAAAAAGGTGAACAATTGGTTTCATTTGTTCTTCTACACGATGAGCAAAATGAATGTTTTGCTGCATAGAAAGAAATGGAATAAAAAATTGTCTTGAAAGGGCCAAACCAGCTGCAAACCCACCCAGTAATGCCGGTGCGCCCATTTGATGAGCAAGCCAAGCAAAGAATAAAATCAATGAAATGATAATGCTGGGAATTAATCCAGGAGTTGCACTTTTAACGTCATAATATTTAACGATTTGCGATATTAATTTAGCAGCAATCGGTGCAAGGAATAAAAATAAGAAAACTAATATAATGATTTTACTAACATTTAACAGATCTATTCCCCCACTTACAGAAAATTCATAAAGCATAGAAAGAATAATAATCCCTAATATATCATCAACAACAGCTGCTCCTAAAACGATTTGAGCTTCATCACTCGCATGCTTCTTAAGATCTGTTAATACTCTAATAGTGATCCCAATACTTGTTGCAGTTAACGTACTGGCAATAAATAAAGAAGTGAGTAAATTCAAATAAAATATATTGTAGCTAATCATAAATCCCGCGGCAAAAGGAAAAATAATTCCTCCTAATGCTACAAGAAAAGGTTTAAAACCAGTTTTAGCTAATCTTGATAAGTCAGTTTCTAAGCCAACTTCAAAAAGCAATAAAATTAAACCAATTTCTGACAAAAGTTTAATGGTGTCTGTGGGAGCAATCAATCCAAATAAACTTGGCCCTATCAAAATACCTGCGAAAAGTTCCCCTATGACAGAAGGAATATTACACCTCGAAGCAATTTCACCTAAGAAACGAGCTGCAAACAGAATGATCACTAATTGCAGAAAAAAATTTTGAACTAACACCTTTCCTCCTATTGTTTCTCCAAAAATTAGTATAATTCTTGCTTTTAAGCAATTTGCGTCTTATGCTTTTTCTTCCTATACCATTCATCAGAATAATTTATTTATTTTAGACGCACATTGATGAAAAAAATAAATTTTCATGCCCTAAATTAATCAATAGATGAAAAGTGTAAATATCACGAGTCGTTATTTCAAAGTTTATTAAGTTAAAGTAAAGTGTCAAGCCGTTTCTTCTGATTATGCTCGATTATCAAAAAATCTTATCTTCTCTTATCTCCCTTTTTCTTATCCTAACATGCTCAAACGTTCATTCTTTAGAGTTTGTTTGCGATGATCCTCAAGCTAATTTGATGGAAGATCTTGAGGTAGTGGAGTATTGGAATAGACGACAAAATGAACGCTTACCTGTGACATATAATCATCTCTTACAAGGTGGTTATTTTGCAATGCCTTCTGCAAGAATGGGACAAGAAGGCGAAATTGGTACTGGCTATGCTTGGGTTCCTCCTTATTACTCTTATAATTTACGTTTTCAGTTAGTCGACTTTTTGGAAATATCGGGAAACTACCGGGTTTTTAGAGGAGTAGCTGACCCTGTATTAACACCTTTAGGATTTGGAGATTTTTCTGATAAAGGTGCTAACGTTAAACTATCTTTATTTAGCCCAGAAGCAAGTCATTATGATTTACCTGGATTAGCCATAGGAATGGAAGATTTTTTAGGAACACAAGCTTTTAAAGCTTATTATATTGTTTTAACACAGGTATTTCTTAAGAATAATCTGGAAATTAGCTTAGGCTATGGAGCTCATCGTATCCATAAATGGTTTGGAGGTATGACTTGGTTTCCTTTTAGGCAAACAAAATGGACTTATTTTCAAAACCTCGCTTTTATTTTAGAATATGACGCCATTCCTTATAAAAATGAGACGCTAGAAAGGCACCCTAAAGGGAGAATTAAACATACTCATTGGAATATCGGTATTAAATATCGCCTTTGGGATAGTATCGATTTATCCGTCTCTTATATTAGAGGAGATGCTATAGCCTTTAGTGCTTCCAGCTATTATAATTTTGGATCAACAAAAGGAATGATTCCAAAAATCTCAGATCCCCTGCCTTATAAATCACCTGTTAACACGCAAGCAATAGGAGCTTTAAGACCTGATGATGCCATCGTTCAAGATTTGACGTATGCAATGCGTGATCAAGGAATCGATTTATTAGAAGCTTGGTTAAGCAATGAACAAGAAAAACTCACATTGCGACTAAAAGTGTGCAATATGGCTTATCGAGAAGAACAACGCTTCAGAGAAAGATTATATGCTCTTCTTGGAGCATTAACACCTGAAAATATTGATGAAGTTATTGTTGTTCTTGATGCAGTCCCAGCACTTATTCAAGAATATCACTTTAACATGGAGTATATCAGACTTTACAAAGAACAAGCCATAGGTGGCTATGAATTGGGCATTTTAAGCCCTATGCATGAAGTTAGTTATCCAAATCCTTTTAAATCTAAACTCCTCTTCACAAAGAAACGAGAGAGGTTTAATTTAGAATTGCTTCCTAAAGTTCATACTTTATTTGGAAGTTCGCGGGGTAAATTTAAATATGCGCTTGGTCTTACACTAGCTTTGAATGGCTTTCTTCAAAACAATGTTTACTATTCTATTAAATTTGGATATTTTGCCCTGTCCAATTTACATGACATTCACAGTGTTGATCGCTTAAACCCTTCTCAACTGATTAACGTTCGAACGGACATTATTAACTATTTTCAACAAAAATCTATCACAATCGATGAGGCTTATCTCGAAAAAGTTTGGAATTGGGGTAGTGGATGGTATATCAGAATTTCATTAGGTTTGTTAGAGCAAGAGTATGGTGGTGTGGGAACAGAGTGGCTTTATTACCCTGTTAATTCTAACTGGGCGATTGGAATGGATTTTGCTATCTTAAAAAAACGTACTCCACATGGTGTCGATTTTACCAGTAAAATTCGTAAATTAGATGGGTTTACCCCTCATTATTTAAAGTTTATTGGCTCTCAATATTTCCTGAATATTTATTATGACTGGAAAAATACAGGGTTAGAATTTAAGATAAGCGCTGGAAAATTCTTGGCAGATGATTTTGGAGTCCGGACTGAAATTTCCCGCTATTTTCCAAGTGGCTTGAGGATTGGCTTTTGGGCAACGTACACTAATGGTCATGATGTCATCAATGGACAAACTTATCATGACAAAGGACTTTATTTTTCTCTTCCTCTTGATATTTTTTATACAAAAAGTAGCCGCTCTAAATGGGGGTACGGAATGTCTGCTTGGCTAAGGGATATTGGTATCAGAGCTTATACCGGAACAGAGTTATATCTTATGATCAATCAAAATCGCCAGTAGAGATAATAGATATAAGATTGCTTGAATCATCCAATTTGTTTTTAGTTCAAAATTGCTTTTGAAGATTTTCAGCTACTCGACGAGCTGCGTAAGTTAAGATAAAATCCGCTCCAGCTCTTTTTATCGAAAGAAGCGATTCTTCAAATACTTTATCAGCGTCTAACCAACCATTTAATGCTGCAGCCATTACCATAGCATATTCTCCACTCACATGATAAGCACCAACAGGTAAATGCGTTTGCTCTTTAATTTTTGCTATAATATCTAAATAAGCCAAAGCTGGTTTGATCAAAATGAGATCGGCCCCTTCCTGCTCATCCAGTTGGCATTCTAGCATAGCTTCTCTTGAATTTGCGGGGTTCATCTGATAGGTTTTTTTATCTCCAAATTGAAGAACAGAGTGAAGAGCTTCTCTAAACGGAGCGTAAAATGCTGAGGCGTATTTAGCTGCATAAGACAAAATACCTACTTGCTGATAACCTTCTTGATCAAGAGCGTGTCGAATATAGCCAATTCGCCCATCCATCATATCACTCGGAGCTACAATATCTGCTCCAGCTTCTGCTGCCAAGATAGACATTTGAGCTAAAATAGGTAAAGTTAGATCATTATCAATTTCCCCTTTTTCATTGGTTATTCCATCATGTCCATGACTTGTAAAAGGATCTAAAGCCACATCCATCATCACACAAAGATCGGGAAAATCTTCTTTTAAAGTTTGAATTGCTCGACAAAATAAATTTCCTGACCTAACAGCTTCTGAAGCAAAAGAATCTTTTTTGTCGCCCTCAATATAACAAAATAGATCCACAGCGCGGATACCTAATTGATAAAGGGACTTTACTTCTTTTAACATTTCGTCGATCGAATAACGAAAAATGCCTGGCATGCTTTTAATGGCTATTTGTTGTTGTTTACCTTCTAAAACAAAAAGTGGAGCTATTAGTTGACTTGGATGTAAATGATTTTCTTGAACAAGACCCCTTATAGCGGCTGTACGTCTATTTCTTCTTGGCCTTTTAATGATATTGGATTGTAAAAAAACAGGAGGGAATGAAGAAAAAGTTTTATTTTCCATCAAAAAAACCTATAGATAAAAACGTATTAATAATTTCATGCAAAGCAACAGTTCATATATTTTCATAATTTAAATAGAGATGGTTTTAGGGATTATACCATCTTGGATAGATAAAGTAAGTTTTTTAAATTTAAAAATAAACGAATATGTGTTTTTTCTGATTTAATATTATAATAAATCCAAAGTTTAGGTTAATAATCAAGAAAATTTTTTAGGATCAAATTATGAATCTTCGCGTTTCAGTCCAGCAACAAGTGCCTCCATTCAAAGCATTTGATGAACAAAATCAACTCTTTTCTTCAACTAATTTATTAGGGCAAATTTATGTTCTATATTTTTATCCCAAAGATGATACCCCTGGCTGTACGTTGCAAGCTTGCCAATTTAGAGATATCAAAACTTCTTTCGAAAAATTTGAAACACGTATTATTGGAATTAGCCCCGATTCCTTAAAATCACATGAAAAATTTAGTCACAAGTATCAACTCAATTTTACTTTACTGAGCGATTCTTCCCATGAAATGTGTGACTTATTTGGAGTTTGGCAAGAAAAAAAAATCTTTGGTAAAACAAAAATGGGAGTTATACGATCTACTTTCATCGTAGATGCTAAAGGTTTAATAAGATGGATTGAAAGTCCTGCTCAAGTTGATGGACATGCTGAACGTGTTTTAAAAGCAATTCAAATATTAAAGAATGGTGAAATGACATGACCTCTTCTTTTCCCATTAGCGTCACTATTTTAACAAAAAATAGCCAAAAATATCTAAGAGAAGTCCTACAAGCTTTGAAAGGTTTTGATGAAGTTGTAATCTGTGATACAGGGTCGCAAGATGAAACTGTTTCGCTTGCTAAACAGTTTACAAATGTCGCAATTTATCATGAACCATTCAAAGGTTTTGGACCTACGCATAATACAGCTTCGAACCTAGCTAAAAATGATTGGATTTTATCAATAGATAGTGATGAAGTTGTCACAAGAGAGTTAGCGATTGAAATTTCCCAATTACAACTAAAATCCAAACATGTGTATTCGTTTCCCAGACGTAATGAATATCGAGGAAAATGGATTAAAGGGTGTGGATGGAGCCCAGATAGGCAAATTCGACTTTACAATAAACAAGAAACACACTTTACTAATGTTCAAGTCCATGAAGCCATTATCGCAACAGAGCTGACTCACGTTCATCTCCAATCTCCTTTGAAACACTACTCATATGATCAAATATCTGACTTTCTCTCTAAAATGCAATCCTATTCTACTTTGTTTGCAGAGCAATATAAAGGGCGCAAATCTTCTTCATTTGTGAAAGCCTTATCACACGGACTTTTTTCTTTTTTTAAAAGCTATATTATTAAAAGAGGCTTTTTAGATGGGCAGGAGGGATTCGAAATCAGTTTTTATAATGGCTCAACAGCCTTTTATAAATATTTAAAACTTGCTGAAATTAATCGATATCTAAAGAAAGAAGGCTCTGAAAAATGCGACGGTGACCTGAAGAAAAAGCTTTCTGCTTAAGAGACTTCGTATCTAGCCATTCCAGATCTTTTACAGGAGACATTTCTAGACAATTGAAAACACAAGGGTCTAACCTCGCTTGATAACGAGTAAAGCCGTGTTCAATAGAGGATAGTGATTGCAAAAGATGTACAGATAAATTCCAATGCAACTTGATATTTTCTTGTAATTTCTTAAGTGTAATTCCCTCTTGAGAGACTTCAAAAAAGGGAAATTCGTAAAGATCGGACATAATTTCTCCTTTTTTTCCTTTTTTTACTAAAAAATAATCCCCACATTTCACTATCGCAACAGCTCTATACAAATATTGTGTTTTAATTGCCTTCGTTTTAATGGGAAGTTTATCACTTAATCCATGCAAATAACTTTGACAATTACTTTTTAATGGACATTCCTGACATATCGCTTTACGGCTACAAATTGTCGCTCCCAATTCAATTAAAGCCTCAGAAGATATCCAAGACTCTTCATCTGGCAAAATAGATTCTGCAAAATCCCGCAATTTTTTTATCGTGGAAGTTTTCGCAATATCTTCTTCAACTTGAAAATATCTAGCTAAAACGCGTAAAACATTTCCATCAACAGCTGCTTTTTTTTGATGAAAAGCAAAACTTAAGATAGCTCCGATAGTATAATGTCCTAGCCCTTTAATTTTTTTTAATTCCTTTTCATCTGCTGGAAGCTCACCTTGGCAATGTTCAACTAAATATTGAGCTCCTTGATGTAAATGACGCGCTCGCGAGTAATAACCAAGCCCTTCCCAAGCTTTAATGACTTCTTCTAAAGATGCTATAGCTAAAGCTTCAATAGAGGGAAATGCTTGCATCCAACGATTAAAATAGGGAATGACAACGGCAACTTGCGTTTGTTGCAGCATGACCTCAGAAATCCAAACTGCATAAGGTGTTGGATTTTGTCTCCAAGGTAGATCTCTTTTTGAAGACAGGAACCATTTTTTTAATTTTTCATTAGGGAAAGAAGAAGACATTAAAAAGAATCAAAGCTAAGTAGGTTAGTGAATAAATAAATTATTGTGTTTAGAAACAATAAACAAGTAAATAAAAAAAATTTCATTTACTTGTAAAAAATATACCATTAATAAGCAATAAACTCAAAATCAACTATTCAAGTTTTTGAGAGCGTATTTTTTCTAACATAGAAGGTAATTCTTGAATTAAAGTGATCGCACGTTGGTCCCACGTATGATCTTGCATAATTTTTTCACGTCCCTTACCTGCGATTCGATATCTCTTTTCATCATCGGATAAATAAGTGCGAATTTTTTGATTAAGTTCTTTCCATTTTCGAGGGCCAAACATTAAAATATTTTCTTCATCAACAAATTGTTCTCGAATATAAGGAGTATCTAAAGTCAGCACAGCGGCTCCACTCGCAAGACCACTAAAAATTCTTTCATGAGCACCTTGTTTGATTTCCGGGGTACAATTTAAAAGAATTTTAGATTGCTTCATTAATTCAAGAGCTTCACTAAAAGGTACAGGAGCGTGAATTTTAACATTATCTTTTTGACCTAGGTATTTTTTCCAGCCTCCGACGTGTGGTTGAGATCCGAAAATATGAACAGTTGCCCCATCAATAGCTTGGATAAGTTCTACACGACTTTTTCCTCCAACGTATACCTCTAAATCATCTAAAAGTAATTCAAAATTAATTTGCCTTGGATCAATAGCTTTACCTGCTCGCAAATGTTGATCTAAAGTTTGAATTAAGGCCTGCATATAGGATATCTGTTGCTCATTGAGTGTTAACTCCGCCGCCTCTTCTAATACGTGAATAAGTTCTGAAGAATATTTTTCCTTCCACTCTTGGCGTATGGCCTCATAATCAATAAAAGAATTTAGCATTAAAACATCGTAAATTGGCTTATGTGCAAAAGAGGGGGCTGACGTTTTACTCACCGCATGAGGCAAAAAAAGAACATGAGGAACTTTAAAATCTCGAAATGTCTGACAAAAATTGCGATCAATACAACCAATAATAGTGTAAGAACTTTTAGCTAAAGAAAAAAAATGATTAGGAGCATCGGTTAAATAAGCAACATGAGGAATTTTGATCATATCTGCTAAAAAATGTCCTTCTTCATCAGGTAACAATCCATTAAAAGATAAAGTACAATCGGGAGGATCATTTAATAATTCTTCTAAAAAAGAACGAGGGTCATCTTTTTTAGCCTCAATAATCCGGCAAATAACACCTTGTCTATTTAAGGCATTATTAAGTTCTTTTAAAAAATAATTTAACACTCCGTATTGCGTCGTGATTGAAGAAAAAAGATAGACTTTTTTTAAATTCATAGTGTTTCCTCTGTCTACAACAAAATTTTGGATATTTCGAATACCTTAACTTCAATTGATTTGCTAGCCTGAATTAAGAGGTTAATCTGAAATTGAACAAGCGAAAAGAGAGTTTTCAGAAAAGAATTTGAAATTTCAAATTGATCGACAAAAATTTACCCTATCAATTTTTAAAAAAGTATAAAAAGCAATAACAATAATAATGAAAAAAAAGTATAAAATAATGCTGGAATGCTTTTTTGAAAATCTCACTAAAATTTAGTCCCGCTTATTTAAGATCCTCGAATCCACGTCTATTAGCTGCTGCTTCACCTAATAGGAATAAAAAACACCTCTATCTTATTGCATGGAAATCCAATTACGGCGAGCTCCAATCGTTTTACCCCGACGCTCTCGCGTTAATTTTGAATTTTGCTCTGTCTTCACACTTGAAATGGAAGCTGCTTGTAAATCTTTTCCTGTTTTTAGAGTATTCATCAATTTTTGACGGTCTCTTTGAACTTTTTCCCATTCATCCACGGTAAAATTATTGGGATTATCTAAATAAGTTTTAATCTGCTTAGAAGTCCAACCCGATTTTTGAAAAATATCATCTAGTTTTCGATCAATTTCATCATGTAAAATTTTCACCTTAGAAATCATGTTTTCCACATCTGAAAGAGTCATTTTATCGGGGTCGAATTGATCCAACTCGGTTAAAGGACTAGATTTATTTTCTAATCCAAAAAGAGTAGATTCTTTTTTTTTGTTTTTTGACTTATCTGGGAGAGCCATAATCACCTCAATGCTTGTATCAATTTATAGCCTAACATAAAAAAATTATTTGATACATAGCTGAAATCGAAATTTTGATAAAATATTTTTTTCTTAACTTTTTTCGCACGAAAACTTCGAATAAGAGGAAATTAAGAGATTCTTCTCTTTAGAGAAAGGAAATCAAAAAGGGCATGAAATTCAAAAAAAATATTCAAAATTGAGATTATTATACTTTCAAAAGGTTTTTATAAACTAACATTGAAATTAATAAACTGAAAAGGTTATATTTACTTCACAAATCGCTTATAAAAAATGAAAAAACAGTCTTGGACTTAGAGAATTTGAAAAATTGATTGGTTGTTCAATTTCGCTTTCATCGTTGCGATCCCAAATAGAAACTACTCTTATCTGTAAAAAGTAAAGATTTGTTTATAGTAAAAGGAATGAGAAAGCGTGTGTGTTTGATTAATATTCTCCACTCAACATCAACCATGACATCTGAAGATTCTCTTAAAATGGAGACATAACTTAAGGTTCGGTAATGGGGTATTTGAAGGAGTTTTTGACGCAAATCAATAATCGGGATTTTCATAAATTTCTCGTTTTATGGGAGGAATATTGCACAAGTGATACGGTAGATTTCGAAGAATTTAGCCAACTTTTAAAAGCAATTAAATCATCCGATTTAAGCAAACACTTTGGACAAATAATCGAAACAGCCCTCCCTCTTTGGAAAACAATAACTGACCCTGAGCAATCTTACGAAATTTTGCGATTACTCATTGACATTCAAACTACCAACCATCCCACTTTAATAGATTTAACATTAGAAACCCTTCAAAAATATCACGGTAATCATCCTAAATTTCAAGAGAGATTAAAACTTGCTGGATTAAGAGACAAAGATCAATTCCAGGGAGCCATTTCTAAATATGATTTAATTAGTCACTTAGCAAAAGGTAATATGGTTTTTCATCATGCTGGCTGGGGAACAGGAGAAATCATGGATGTCTCTTTTGTTCGGGAGCATTTGGTCATTGAATTCGAAAATATTTCAGGACGTAAAGACCTTTCTTTTGCTAATGCACTTAAAACCCTAATTCCTTTATCCCCTAAACATTTTTTAGCAAGACGTTTTGCTGACCCCGACAGTTTAGAAAAAGAAGGACGTGATAATCCTGTTAATCTTATTAAACTTCTTCTGCATGATATTGGGCCAAAGACGGCAGCAGAAATAAAAGATGAACTTTGCGTACTTGTTATCCCAGAAAAAGATTGGACAAAATGGTGGCAAGGAGCCCGTGCAAAAATTAAAAAAGACCCTATGATCGAAACCCCTGATCATTTAAGAGAACCTTTCTTGCTAAGAAAAGCTGAGTTATCTACGGAAGAACGTCTTAAAAATGCTATGCACAATAAAACAGAAGTAGATCAAATTATTCAAACTACCTATACTTTTGTGCGTGATACAGCCAATGCTTTAAAAAATACAGACACAAAAAAATCTTTGCAAACAAAACTGACAGATCTTTTAGAGCTTCCCGATCTAAGTGAAGTACAATTGTTGCAAATTCATTTATTGCTTGAACAGTTTTTTGTTAATAAATCATCTACAGAAGAAATTTGTAAATTGATACAAAGCACTAAAAAAATTGAACCCCTTATCCAAAATATTGACATTGTTGCCTTTAAAAAACGTGCATTAGTTTATGTTAAAGAACAAAGATCGGATTGGCCCTCAATTTTCTTAACCTTACTTTTCGAATTACCCCAAGCTCAATTACGAGATTATTTATTAAAAGAATTAAATCAAGGTCTCACTACTAAACCAGCCTTAGAATCTAAACTCCAAGAATTGATTGATAATCCGAGCCTATCGCCAGAATTGTTTGTTTGGTATTTCCAGAAGCTTCTAAGTAAGGAAGAAAATTTACCCTTCCAATCAAAGTTAGGGCTTGGTCAATTTTTTGAATCTTTCTTTATTCTGTTTAGTACTCTAGAAAACCGACCTGAATATAGAGATCTTTCTAAAAAAATGTATTCCATGTTATCAGGGAAACGATACGCACTTGTACGGGAACTTTTACAAGGTACAAGCTTAGAATATACGAAAGAGATTTTACTTTTAGCTTCTAAATGTCAGTCTTTAACAGATCATGATATGACAATTTTACGCTCTTTAGCAGGTGTTGTTCATCCTTCCCTCGCTTCTTCCAAACCACGCAAAGGACAAGCAAAAACAGAGGATGAAGAAATTTGGACTACAGAAGAAGGATACTTAAAAATTCAAGATAGAATTCGTCAAATCGGAACAGTTGAAGTTGTAGAAAATGCGCGAGAAATTGAAGCTGCTCGAGCTCTGGGAGATTTACGCGAAAACTCTGAATTTAAATTTGCTCAAGAACGCCGCGCTAGATTACAATCAGAGTTAAAAACACTATCGGAACAATTCGGACGTGCTCGAATTATCACTCCTGATGATATTCTTACTGATGAAGTAGGAATTGGTAGTGTCATTGATTTAATTGATAGTCAAGGACAAAAAATTAGATATTCAATTTTAGGGCCTTGGGACGCAGATCCGGAAAAAAATATACTTTCTCTCAATTCAAAATTTGCACAAGCAATGATAGGAAAAAAAATTGGGGATCAGTTTCAATTTAAAGATGAAACTTTCAAAGTTTTAAGCTTACATAGTTATTTAAGGTCTTAATCTATAGTTTATCTTTTCAGTTCAGAAATTTGCAAAGATGTTATCCATTTTTGCAAATTCCTCGAATTTCTTAAATAAATCCACCTAAGCCTTTGCTTAACCAAGAAAATGAGTTTATTTCTGTCATTTGGTATTAATTCTAATGCATGTTATAACTGCAATATAAACCCAAATTTAGGTCATAACGCCAAACCCTGCTCTTCCTAACCTTAAAAAATTGGTTCCTATGGAAATTCTTCTGGCAACTACTAATTTGCATAAAATTCGTGAATTTAAAGAAATGTGCAAAGCTTTTGCTCATCTAGAAATTTTATCTCTTCATCAATTTCCAGATTACATGTGTCCAGAAGAAGTGGGAACTAATTTTAAAGAAAACGCTATTTCTAAAGCGGAGCATGCAGCTAAACATCTCAATATATGGGTTCTTGCTGATGATTCTGGTTTAGTTGTTCCCCGGTTAAGCGGAAAACCGGGTATTTATTCTCGTCGGTTTGCTGGATTAGAGGCAACTGATGAAGAAAATCGTAAAAAACTTCTTTTAGAAATGAGACAATTAATAAATAAAGAAGACCGTACAGCTTATTATGAATGTTGTTTAGCATTGTCTTCTCCAGCTGGTTTACAAAAGTGCGTTCAGGGGATTTGTGAAGGGTTTATTCTCAATGAAGCTAGAGGACGGAATGGATTTGGATATGACTCGTTATTTGTAAAAAACGATTACGAAAAATCTTTTGCCGAGATCGACGAAGCCGTTAAAAACCGTATTTCTCATAGAAGAAAAGCTTTTGAACGACTCTCTGCATTTTTAGAAAATCTTCGAGATTAAATAAATGCATTATTATATTGATGGATACAATTTCCTTTTTAGATTAGTTCATGCTTATGAGAATTTGCAAAGTTCTCGGGAGCAATTTATTTTAGATTTAGATAAAAAAATTTCTATACTCAAAATAGATGTTTCAATTGTGTTTGATGGAACTTTTCAAGAAGGAGAAGGAACGCGTTCTCACTTTAATAACGTTGAAATTTTATTCACCGCCCAGGGAGAAACAGCAGATGAATTTATTTTAGATGCTCTTAAATATTCTTCTCAACCTCAACAAGAAATTATCATTACTTCAGATAAAAAACTGGCGAAGTTAGCCCGAAATAAACAGGCTCAAACAGAAAGCGTAGAAAATTTTATTCAATGGTTAAATAAAGCTTATAAAAATAAACTAAAGAAACTGACAAATCGCTCTAAATTTTTTAATCCAGTTACTTCTCCAAAAACTTCAATTCCTTCTAATCCTTCTAATCCTTCTAACCCTAAAGTCGATCAAAAAATTGAAGGTTCAACTGATTATTATCAGCAAATTTTTGAAAACGAGTATCAAAAACTTCTAAAAAAAGAACCGGCATTGGACAAAAAAACGCCTTCAAAATCCAGAAAGCCTAAAGAAAAAAAAGACCCTTTTCCCAAAATTCCACCCCTTGCTATTGATGCTCCAACTCAAATGGAGCGATGGGAAAAAGTTTTCGAAGCAAGATTAAAACATTTTTCATATCAAGACGTCGAAAAATCCTAACAACTTTGCGGTAATTCTATGGCGTGTTATGGTAATAATAAATTTGTAAAATCGAACTAAAAGATAATGGAAAAGTTTGAAGATCATTTAATAACCAAAACTTCAGTTTAGTAAGAATTTTGATTTCATTTTGCTTGTTAGCAGATTGAACAGTCAAAAATCCAAATCTTTATAAAATAAAATGAGAGATCTTTTTTCTTGGAGATCAAGATGACATCGAAAGGATTGGTATGAAAAAAATTGGCTACCTTGGATTAGGGGCTTGGGGTTATTGCCTAGCTTCTTTACTAGCTTCAAAGGGGCATAAAGTTGTCTGTTGGACAACAAAACCTGAATTAGCAAAACATCTAACGGATACGAGAGAACACCCTCTTTTAGCAGGTCATCTATCAAAAGGAGAAATGACTTTCACAACAGATATGTCTGAAGCTTTAAAAGATGTGGATATGATTGTTGAATCAGTCACCTCTGCAGGTTTACGCTCTGTATTTGAACAAGTACGTTCTTTAGGATTACCTAATTGCCCTATTGTCATTACTTCCAAAGGGATTGAACAAGATACAGGAATGATCCTACCAGAAGTCGTTATTGAAGTTTTAGGTGAAGAGTTTAGAGCATTGATAGGTTTTTTAAGCGGTCCTAGTTTTGCACAAGAAGTCATTCGTGAACTCCCAACTTCTGTCGTTGGAACGGGTTACACGGCCGAAGTCATCCAAGAGATTTGTGAGACATTTATGACCCCTACTTTTCGAGTCTATCCTAACACTGATATTTTAGGAGTCGCATTTGGAGGAGCTTTAAAAAATATTATTGGTATTGCTTGTGGGATTTCCGATGGCCTAGCATTGGGATGCAGCTCCAAAGCAGCTTTAATGACGCGAGGTCTGCACGAAATTCGAAAATTATCCGTTGCATGTGGTTGTAAAGCAGAAACATTAAATGGGCTAGCAGGAATGGGTGACTTATGTGTGACTTGTAGTTCGCCTATTAGTCGCAATTTTCGTTTTGGTACACTTTTAGCCCAAGGGCTATCCACAGAACAAGCAAGAAATCGAATTGGTATGGTTGTAGAAGGAGCTTATACGTGTGTTTCAGCATTGCAATTAAGTAAACAACATAAAATTATCATGCCAATTTCTGAAGCCGTTTATAATATTATTCAAGGGACTATTAAACCTATTGAAGCTGTGAGTGCATTAATGAAAAGAACGATCAAAGAAGAGCATTTATAAAATCATGCAAGTCTTATCAGCCCAAGCGGTATCGGAATTAGAAAAATCAGCTATTAAGCAGGGTTTTAGTGCATTAGATTTTATGGAAAAAGCTGGATATGGAATTGCGCTCGCCATTAAAGAATTTATTCTTAAACATCCTCTCATCAATCACATTGTTCTTCTTTGTGGGAAAGGCAATAATGGCGGAGATGCCTACGTAGCAGGTTGTTATTTATTAAATTATGGATATAGTGTCTCATCTATTCAATTAGAATCTTTAGAAAATTGTTCTGAACTCTGTAAAAAAAATGCGCTGCGTTTTGAAAACCTTGGCGGAACGATTTCTCAGCAGATCCAATTTGACTCAAACCAGCTTCTAATCGACGGTTTATTTGGAACAGGATTCAAAGGAAAAATTCAAGAGCCTTATACAAAATTAATTGAAAAAGCCAATCAAAGTTATGCTCCTATTTTATCAATTGATATTCCTTCAGGATTGAATGGATCTACAGGAGAAATAAATGGTTTAGCCATTCAAGCGAATGAAACAATATGTCTTGGCTTCCCCAAAACAGGATTTTTTTTACAACAAGGTTGGAATGTAGTTGGTCAATTAAAATTCGTAGATTTTGGTTTGCCACTCAATGTATTTTCAAAAGAAAATGCTAGTTTTGTTTTATTAACAAAGTCTTTCATTAAAAATTTATTACCCAAACTTGTACGTAATCGGCATAAATATCAAGCTGGTTACGTTATGGGTTTAGCAGGTTCGCGCTCTATGCCTGGCGCCGCATTGCTGCCTTCTTTAGCTGCTTTAAGAGCTGGAAGTGGTATGGTACATCTGTTATATCCTGAAGACATGCGATGTGAATTAAATAATAGTCCTTATGAGTTAATTAAAACGCCTTATGCATTGGGAGACACTCAAAAAGTTTTACAGGAACTTCAAAAAGCTAAGGCCATTTTTGTCGGACCGGGTCTTGGTCTTACACAACCCATCGATCATTTACTAAGAAGTTGTTTACCTCATTTAAACACTTCTTGTGTTCTAGATGCTGACGCTCTGACTTTATACACAAAAACTCCCTTTTTACTTCCGAAACGAACTATTTTTACTCCGCATACGGGAGAAATGCAAAAGTTACTACAAGAAACCTCTCACCTGATATTAAACGAAAATATCCTTAAAAAATGTCAGCAATATGCAGAGCAACATGACATCACTCTCATTTTAAAGGGAGCTCCAACATTTATTTTTCATCCTAATCAACCGATTTATGTTAACCCAACAGGCAATTGTGGAATGGCAACGGCTGGAAGTGGAGATGTCTTAACAGGAATTATTGCTTCTTTTCTTTCTCAAGGCTTGGAAAGCCATCAAGCAGCCCTTTTAGGAGTGTTTTTACATGGCTTAGCTGGTGATATAGCTAAAAGCAAAAGATTGACAGAAAGAGGAATGATTGCCTCTGATTTAATTGATCATTTGAATCTGGCTTATCATGCCCTTGAACAACCAGTTTAAATGGTCGATGCCGAATTCGAGTTCTTTTTCCCTGCAAAACGACGCTAGGATGTAAGCAATATTAATCAAATATTAAGGTAGCTTATTAGAGAAAAATAATCTCGAATATAAACACGCGAGTTTTCAAGACACCCATAAAAGCTCATTAGATTTAAGAATTTCTAGTTACACAAAGCAAATCTAAACAACTCCTACTTACAACAAGACCACCCTCTTAGCTTTTATCTTCTGTTGCCCAAATTAGATAGTAAAAACAATAATCGCTTCTTTTCAGAGTTTGTTATTGAGAGCCAAAGCTTATTGCTGGCCTTTTACTCAGTACCTATATTAATCTTCGATCGTTAATTGTTTTCCAATCCAAAGCAGATCTTGTATATCTAAAGAAACAGGTTTTAGAGATTAAATTAATATAAGTGAATTTAATTGCAATTTGCAGCTTTAACAAATGAAAGCTCAATCTCCAGCAAGTTTTTATATTCACAAAACCTACCTCTTGGTAGGTTTTAAACAAAGTATTTTGTTATTCAGCATTGACTAGTTAACTTTAATTCAATACTGTGATTGCAATTGAAAATAAGTTCCATCTAAATTGTCTTTATTAAGGCCTCTAGAATTTGTTTCATGCATATCGGTGAAAGGAAGGTCTACTTCCCTTTTAATGAATGCTAATTCACGGCTTTTCGTATACGGTTCAAATCGATCATTTGTCCAATCAATACCTCGGTTTTTTTGGTCAAAAGCATAAAAATGAGCACATCCGGCTTGTAACGAAATCAAACCTACATATTGTTCGTCAGCAAAACGACCGTAAAAACTTTCAAAATTGATTTTCACATCAAGATCATCAGCTGTAAAAGGAAAATGTTCTACTTCGTAGCTAATAATAGAATTATTATTAATTCTATAAAGAAGCTCTTCAACCAATTCTACCAATAAGAGACGAGCGTCATAAACAGTTAAAAGTCTCTGAGAAGAATAATGTAAAGACAATTTTTTGATATAATCTTCATAAGATACCCACGAATCTTCTAACTCTAAATGTTTATCTATTTTCATCTTAGCCGAAAAACTAATCACAATTTTTGATAATTCTTCAGAATCAATTTTTTTTACCCAAGGACCAGTTCCTATCACTTTTGTTTGGCAACTGGTTAAAATCAAAATAGCTGTACAAACCAACCAAAGTGTTAAACGATGCATAAAAGATCCTTTTGTCTTTTCAAATTAGACTTTTCCAAAATTAATTAACGCGCTAAACGATTTTTGAGCAAATCCACCCAGAAATTTAGGTTGATATTGCAAATTAATCGAATAGAGAAAATAAAAAAATAAAAAAATGCAAATTTATATTGAATCTCAGAAATTTGAACTAAGAGAAAGACTTTTCCTCTTGTTGAATTTCCGTATTGACATATATCGAATCGAAATAAATTGACATATAACCGGCTAACCTCATAACGACCAATCAAAAAATACTTTGATAATAAATAATGAATAAAATCCCTAATTTTTTATAAATTATAGTAGTTTTTATACCATTTCACAAATCTACCAAGGCCTTCTTCAATAGAAATTTTAGGTTGAAAACCAAGTTGTTTCGTGCTTTCCTGGATATCAGCAAAGGTAGCAACAACGTCACCAGACTGCATGGGCAGCCATGTTTTATGAGCTTCAATCCCCAGCTCTTTTTCTAACAATAACACAAAATATAATAATTCAACTGGTCTGTGATTACCTAAGTTAAAAACGCCTAATGAAATTTCAGTATCTATGGCTCCGATGGTTCCTTCCACAATATCATCCACATACGTGAAATCTCTTTGCATTTTACCTTCATTAAAAATTTCAATAGGTTTTCCTTGAACAATGGCGTTTGCAAACGAGAAATAAGCCATATCTGGCCTACCCCAAGGCCCATAAACTGTAAAAAAGCGTAGCCCAATTGAAGAGATTCCAAATAGATGATGATAAGTTTTAGCCATTAATTCATTAGTTTTCTTAGTCACTCCGTATAAGCTTGCTTGTTGATCGGTACGATCTTCTAAAGAGAAAGGAACTTTCGTATTTAGGCCATAAACGGAAGACGAGGATGCATAAATTAATTTTAAATGGGGATGAGAGCGGCAAATTTCTAGAATATTTAAAAATCCATCTACATTGGTTTTAAGATAAGTGGCCGGTTCTTGTAATGAATAACGAACACCGGCTTGTGCAGCTAAGTGGATTAAATGGGTCGTTTGATGCAATAGAATACTATTTTGCAGCTTTTCGTAGTTTTGAATATCCCCTTCAATAATTTCAATGCCCAATTTTGATAACTTTAACGCTCGATCTCGTTTTAACTGAGTATCATAATAAGGATTAAAATTATCATATCCAATGATACGATCTCCTCTTTTTGCAAGCTTTTGCGCGAGGTGAAAGCCAATGAATCCGGCTATTCCTGTAATAAAAATTTGTTTTCCCATTTTAAACTTTGATAATCCTCTCCACATTATTTCTATTTATTTCTGGCTTCCAATAACGTAGTAATAACGCATTGGCGATCACAGAAACAGAGCTCATTGCCATTGTTCCTGCCGCAATCATTGGATTAAGAAGTCCAAAAGCTGCCAAAGGAATCGCAAGAATATTATAAATAAATGCTAAAAATAAATTATATTTCATTTTACGCATGGTCTGCTGGGAAAGGTCTATAGCGTCCACTAAACTCATTAAATCATTTCGTATTAAAGTAATATCAGCGACTTCAATAGCAATATCGCTACCAAAGGCAAGAGCAAAACTCACATCAGCTTCTGCAAGAGCTGGAGCATCGTTAATTCCGTCTCCAATTATTCCTACTTTTCCACTACTTTTAGCTTCTCGGATAATCTGCATTTTATTGTCTGGAAGCAGTTCAAACCGCGCATCTTCAATTCCCACTTTTTTTGCAATAGTTTCAGCAAGATATTTTCGATCTCCAGTTAAAAGGATGGGATAAATTCCTTTCAATTTCAACAAACGAATTACTTCCATACTTTCCTTTCTTAGCTCATCCATGATGGTAATCATGCCTAATAATTGATGGCCTGTCCAAACAAAGACCAGCGATTCTCCTTGTTTTTCAAGAAGAGAAAAAGCAGGGTCGATTTCAATTCCCATTTCTTTTGCAAAGTTAGCAGAGCCTAAATAATAAACCTTTTCATCCATTGTTCCTGTAATGCCTTTTCCAATAAATGAATTAAATTCTTTGACAATTTTTAAAAGAATTCCCTCTTCTTTGGCCTCATTTAATATAGCCTTAGCTAAAGGATGGGAAGAGCAATTTTCAAGCGAAGCTGCTATTTGTAATACGTCATTTTTAAGATATTTGGCATTTGGATAGATTCCCATCACAGAGGGAATTCCTTTCGTTAAGGTACCGGTCTTATCTAAAAATAAAAATTTGATTTTTTCAGCCTGCTCGATCGAAGAAGCTTGTTTAAAAAATATTCCGTATTGTGCTCCAACCCCACTTGCTACCACAAGAACTGCCGGCGTGGCTAATCCTAAAACACAAGGGCATGCAATCACTAGAACAGAGACCGCATTAATCAATCCAGCTGTAAAATCACCTATTAGAAATGTCCAAATTAATATCGTCAAACAACTGATTAGAAGTACGCAGGGAACGAAAACTGCAGAAATTTTATCCACAAATTTTTGAATAGGTGCTTTCGAAGATTGCGCTTTTTCTACAGATCGAAGAATCTGAGCTAAAATTGTATCGGATCCAACTGAAGAGGCCTGCCCTTTCAAGTAACCAGTTTCATTGATTGTCGCTGCATAAAGTTTTGATCCCTGTTTCTTATAAACCGGCAAACTTTCTCCCGTTAACAAAGATTCATTGATGGAAGACTCTCCTTCTATCACCCACCCATCAACTGGAATATGATCTCCAGGACGGACCATAAAAATATCACCTACTTGAATCGAGGCAACATCCACCTCTATAATTTCACCATTTTTCTCAATACGAGCAATTTTAGGCTGTAACTGATGTAGATGCTCTAGTGCTTTAGAGGTTTTTCCTTTAGTGACGGCTTCTAACCAACGTCCAAATAAAATCAAGGTAATAATGAGCGCGCTACTTTCAAAATAAAAAGAGTAAGAAAGTTTTAAAAGATAAACATAAAAGCTAAATAGATAAGCCGCAGTTGATCCCAAAACAACCAAAACATCCATATTGATTTGCCAGTTTTTAAGAGCATAAAAAGAGGATCGATAAAATGTTCCTCCACACCCAAATTGTACAAGGGTGGCTAAAAAAAATTGCCATGTTGGAGGAATGGAAAAAGCATATCCTGACATCATCGCTAACATCTGAATCACAAAAGGCAAAGACAAAACAGCAGCGATCAAAAAGGTTTTAAAAGAATTTTGAATTTCTTTTTGCTTTATTCGTTTATCTTCATCTAAAGAATGCCTAAATGAATAACTCTCATATCCCATTTTTTTTATATGCTTTTCTAGTGAGGCAAATGAAACTTTGTTTTCGTCAAAAATAATATCAGCTTGACTAGTCGAATAATCAACATGAATCTCTTGTAATCCAGAAACTTTCTTCAAACTGTTTTCAAGATTTTGCGCGCATGAAACACAGTGCATCCCTCGAATTAACAATTTTTTTTTCTCCATTCTATCCTCAGTCTTAATTAATCTTTTATCCCAAATATATCTAACAGCCGATCTAAATCATCAAGGTTATAATAATCAATAGAAATACGTCCTTTCTTACCTTTTCCTTGTATGACGACCTTTGTTCCTAAATTTTGCTGAATTTTTTCCGCCAATTGCTCTAGATAAAAATCCCTCGTAACATAGCTCAATTGTTGTTTTTTTGCTTTTTGATTAATTCTAGCCGCCGCTTGTTCAGCTTCTCGTACATTAAGAGTGTCTCTTAAAATCAAATCATGTAATAGTTTTTGCTTATCTTCTGACTCTAAAGCAAGAATAGCTTTAGCATGCCCCATACTAATTGCCCCTTGCCAAATACTAGTTTGAATCGTCATAGGCAAAGTCAATAAACGAAGATAATTAGCCACTGTTGATCTTTTTTTACCGATTTGTTGTGAGAGGCGTTCTTGGCTAAAGTTGAAATCATCCATCAGTTGTTTAAGGGCTTTAGCTATTTCTAAAGGATTCAAATCTATGCGTTGAATATTTTCAATTAAAGCAGCTTGCGCTGATTGAGCATAAGAAGTTTTTCGAACTAAAACAGGGATAGATTTTAAACCAGCAATTTGGGAAGCTCGAAATCTTCTTTCTCCTGCAATGAGTTCATACTTTTCAGAATCCCCAAGCATACGAACAAGTGGCGGATGAATGATGCCCACCGCTTTAATGGAGTCTGCCAGCTCTTGTAGCTCATCTTTCTTAAATTCACGCCTGGGCTGGTAAGGATTTATTTGAATTTGAGAAAGAAGCACTTCTCTCAAATCATCTCTATTTTCTTTTGTCGTCTCTTCTTGCATGTTCTAATAAATTATTATAATGATAGAATTTTGAAAAAAATTATTAGTCTGAGTTTTAATATAAAGACTTCAAACTTTGATTTGATAGGTGATAGCTAATAAAGGACTTTTAATTTTACAAGAAATAGCTGAAAAATATCATGCTTTTATTTATAGTTTTTTAATCAAAAAGATTATCTATAAGAATTTACGCTTTGCCTGTGCAGAAAAGGTTGTTAACAAATTTTTTCACAACAATTCGTTAAACAAAATTTAAACCAGTGATACTTATGAATAAAAAAACGACATTTTCTCCTTTTCAATCGCCAAGCTTATCTGATGATTGGGTTGATCATCCTTTGATTTTGTGGATATCTGATCGCAAACATTTTTTTTTATGGGGATTATTGGGCTTATTTGTCGCTTTGCTTTTTATCTACCGTTTTTTATCTTTACAAACATTAAACGCTGAAAACGACTTTATACAAGCTGCGAATGCTTTTCAACAAATTGAACAAAATACAAGCTCTGCCGACATTAAAAAAACTCATATTCAAGAGCTATTAGCTATTATGGCTCGCCATCCTGAACTCCATGCTAAATATGATGGTGCTTTAGCCCAATATTTCATTATTCAAAATCAACCATCAGAAGCAAAACGGTTAGCTAAATCAACATTTGAAAGAGTAAAACCTGATCAACTAAATTTATATGTAAATTACGCAAAAACTTCATTACTCATTAGTGAAGGATCTTACAAAGAAGCATTAATGCAAGCGAATGAACTACAAAAACAATTATCCCTAATTCCTGAAAATGTTGTGCTTTCTGTCTATAATCTAATTCGATTAGCCCTTTTATATGAGCAATTGGACCAAGCTTCAGAAGCAGTTGCCACTTGGGATCAATTACTCGTACTCAATCGAAATAAGGATTTTTCGGAAGCTGAACTCGTCACAACAAAATTATTTCAAGCAGGGCAAATAAATTTAGAACAATTTGTTGAAGGAAGAAAAAACCAACAAAAATCATAAATTGGAAAATTAACATTTATCAAAAACAATGCTTTGGATGAAGCAATCTTGCAGATTTAATCTTTATTTGATAAATGAAAATAATAATTATTATTTTTTGTTCAGATTTGTTTTAAACTTTTATCTTTAAAGCAAAGCAGAACAAATCCTCTTGTCTAGTTTTGGTAGATGGGAGTGGGGACCCTTGTATTTCTCAAAGAGTGGAACAACGGAGCACCAAAGGAGGTGACATTAGGCTATCATTGCTCGAAGCCACAAGCCTGGGAATTTTTTCGAAGCCATAAAAAAATAAGACTCGTAATAAGCGAGATAAAGATCAATTTGAGAGGACGATGAGTTAGCTTTGGTGATATCAACTATAGCTCTCTTTGTTCTGGCTAAAGATGCTAGTTGAATTAATACAATTAAGCGTCCCATAAACCAAAAAAGGAGTGTCATTCAATGACGGCTTAAATTCGTTCTCAATTAACTACCTTTCAAAAGGTAGATGGAGAATAATTGTGAGCAATTATAACAGCTCGCTCGCGTTAGAAGATGTTCACGAATATGCAAGAGTAGATTCAGAATTAAATTTACTCGTTCCGACGCGACATCTATCCATAGGTACTAATTCAGCAGACACCCAACCACTTTATCAAGTGGTTAAAGTCAGCGGAACTATTACCGTTTCTTTCTAGTAAAGAAAACTTGCGGCTAATCAATGATTAGCCGCTTCTTTTTTATCATTAATTTTGTAGAATTACCAATCTACATTCAAATTCTTAGCAAAAAAAAATTTAACGAAGTTTTTGATTTTCAATTAAAAAAATTCGAAACGTAAGGTTAATATGTTAAACTCATCAAACTATGTCATTCAAAGTCATTGTTTAGATGATTTAAAATACTATTTAGAGTCTTTATCTTGCTCAAAAGTTGTCATCATAACTCATCCTCAGTTATGGGCAATGTATGAGCAGAAAATAACAGAGCAGTTTTTTAAGCTCAGCTGGAGTTTTTCCGTTTTACTGATTCCTGAAGGTGAAACGAGTAAAAGCTTAAAACAAACAACAAGATGCTGGCGACATTTTATCAAACACCAACTAGATCGATATTCTCTTGTGATCGCTTTAGGAGGCGGTGTTATCTGTGATTTAGCGGGATTTGTAGCCTCTTGCTATATGAGAGGAATCGATACGATTTATCTTCCAACTACCCTTCTTGCCATGGTTGATGCTAGTATCGGTGGAAAAACAGGAATTAACACAAGTAAATCTAAAAATATTATAGGATCATTCCATCTACCTAAAAAAATTTTAATAGATCCTTTTACTTTAAAAACACTTTCGAAAAAGCATTATCAAGCAGGTTTTGCAGAAATTGTTAAATATGGAATGATTGCCTCACACTCACTTTTTGAACTTCTTGAAAATTCTTGGTCCCTTATAGAACAAAGAGATGAAGAATTACTCGAGATTATCATTCAACAATCATGTGCAATTAAAAAAAAATATGTTGAAGCTGATTTTAAAGATTTGGGAATAAGAGCCCAGCTGAACTACGGCCATACATTTGGTCATGTAATTGAAATGATGAGCCGTTATCAATATTTACATGGAGAAGCAGTTTCTATTGGAATGAGCTGCGCTGCTTATTTAAGTTGTCAAATGGGTTTAACAACGCAAGAAACCATGCAAAGACAAGATGCACTTTGTCAACAAGCTCAATTACCTATTCATTTACCTCATTTTCCACTTACACGTTTCACTTATTTAATGGCAAAAGATAAAAAGGGACGAAATGGTTCTATTAATCTCATTCTGCCTGAAAAAGTTGGTAAAGTGACACAAATTTTTGATGTAGATCCTCATTTGATAAAAAATACTCTGTCAACAAAAATGGCAAAACAATAGAATTTTTTCGAAATTTTTAAAGGAAAAAAGAAAGAACTAGTCTTAACACATAAAGATTTTTCAATTTCTATTTTCAAAACAATCTAATTTTTCATTTTTAAAATAGTGGCAATGTATGAAGAATATTGAGGGAATTTGGAAGAATTAGAAGCCTTAATGATTTTGACGGATATGCCGTTAATTGGACCTGTCAAAGTGCGTTTTTTAGTAGATTATTTTGGTTCTGCAAAAAAGGCTCTTTCTGCTTCGATAACGGAACTGAGCCATTTACCCGGATTTAAACAAAAAATTTTAGATCAATGGCAAGAACACATCCGGTCTAAAAAACATTTTGCTAATCTTCAATTAGTAGAAAAATTCCACACGCATCTTATTTCTTTTAAAGATCCTTCTTACCCCAAGCAATTACAAAATATTCCCGATCATCCCCCACTTTTATACCTAAAAGGAGAATTAAAGCCTCAAGATAATCAAAGTATAACTATCATTGGGACTAGACAAGCCACTCTGTATGGATTGGAAATGGCAAAAAAACTTAGTTACGAGCTTGCCCAAGCAGGCTTTACAATCGTAAGCGGCTTAGCCAGAGGAATTGATACAGCTGCACACATAGGAGCTTTAGAAGCTGGAGGTAGAACATTAGCCATTATCGGTTCGGGATTAGCGAATATTTATCCTCAAGAAAATCATCATTTAGCTGATCAAATAGCAAAAAAAGGAGCTGTTATTTCTGAATTTTCCATGTCTACACCTCCTCACCGCAGTCATTTTCCTAAACGAAATCGTTTAGTGAGTGGAATGAGTTTAGGCACACTGTTGATAGAAGCTCCTCAAAAAAGTGGAGCAATCCTCACAATTGAAAATGCTCTTGAACAAAAAAAACATATTTGGGCTTTACCTGGAAGAGCTGATCAAGAAAATTTTCGAGGAAATCATGCTCTAATTAAAAACAAAAAAGCAATATTAGTTGAAAATATCGAAGATATAGTACAATGTCTTGATACCTTCTGTTTTACAACACCAATTGAACAAAAACCTTTAGATCTGGTGCATTTACAACAAGAAGAGATCCATTTACTACAAAAATTGCCAGTCGAAGAATTATCTATAGAAGAAATTGTTAAACGAGCTCAACTCCCTATTCAACAAGTTAATAGCTTGCTAATGAGTTTGGTCTTAAAAAAAATAATTAAAGAATTTCCTGGTAAATTTTATAAAAAAATTTAATAGAATGAAGAGACATCAAAGAGAGCTTTAGTTTTACAATAAAATTTAACATATGCTCTTCAATCACGGAGTTATGACAACATGGGTAAAGCGCTGATTATCGTCGAGTCACCCGCTAAAATTAAAACGTTGAAAAAATTTCTTGGCACAAATTTTATTTTTGAGTCGTCGATTGGCCATGTTCGCGATTTACCTGAAAGAGAATTTGGAATCGATATTGAGAATGACTTCGAACCTAAATATACGATTATGCCTAACAAAGAAGAGGTCATTTCAAAGCTTTTAAAAGCAGCTAAACAGTGTGATGTCGTTTACCTTTCCCCAGATCCTGATAGAGAAGGAGAAGCTATTGCTTGGCACATTACTCAAATTCTTCCTCCTAATACAAATATTAAAAGAGTCTCTTTCAATTCTATTACAAAAGATGCTGTTGTTAAGGCATTGGAAAATCCTAGAGAAATTGATATTGCCTTAGTAAATGCCCAACAAGCGAGACGATTATTAGATCGCATTGTGGGATATAAAATTTCCCCTTTACTCAATAGACGAATTCAACGAGGGCGAGAAAACTTCTTATCGGCTGGAAGGGTTCAGTCTGTTGCTTTAAAGTTAGTGGTGGATCGTGAAAAAGAAATTGAAGCTTTTAAACCTATCGAATATTGGAATATCGGAGCCATTTTAAAAACTGATCAAGAAGATCGCCTTTTTCGAGCTGCATTGTACTCTGTCGATGGAAAACGATTTGAGAAAGAACCCATTGAAGGAAAAGAGATTACAATTGTTAACAATAAAGAAGCAGCTGACGCGATTTTAAAACGGATGAAACCCGGTCCTTATCAGGTCAAAAAAGTTGAACGTAAAGAAAAACGGCGTTTTCCAGTTCCTCCTTTTATCACTTCTACTCTTCAGCAAGAAGCTAGCCGACACCACGGTTTCTCTTCCGCTCGTACGATGAACATTGCTCAAGGGCTTTATGAAGGAGTTGATCTTGGATCTGACGGTCCAGAGGGTTTAATCACTTATATGCGTACAGACTCAGTTCGCATTTCTCCAGAGGCCGTGCAAGAAGCGCGCGAATTCATAAAAAAGCAATATGGTAGCGATTTTATTCCATCGGATCCTAAACAATACAGTACTCAAAAAAGCGCGCAAGATGCTCACGAAGCAATCAGGCCTGCCAGTTTGCAAAATACACCTGAAAAAGTCCAGCCATATCTAACTAAAGAACAATTTTCATTGTACCAATTGATTTGGAGACGATTTTTAGCTTCTCAAATGGTCGCTGCTATCTACGATACTGTTTCAGCTGACATTTTAGCTGGTGAAGGAATTTTACTCAGAGCGACAGGTTCGATTATCAAATTTCAGGGTTTTTTAGCTGTTTATGAAGAAAAAAATGATGACGACGAAAAAGATGATGAAAATCGAATGTTGCCTAAACTGGAAGAAGGACAAACGCTTTTCCTGCAAGAATTAACTTCCGAGCAAGCTTTCACAAGACCTCCTCCTCGTTTTACAGAAGCTTCTTTAGTAAAAGAACTAGAAAAATCGGGTATTGGAAGACCATCGACTTATGCTGCAATTATGAATAAAATTCAAAGTCGGGATTATACGGTTAAAGAAAACGGAAGGCTCAAACCCACGGAACTCGGTCAAATTATTGCTCAAATGTTAGAAACTAGTTTTCAAAAAATCATGAATATTGGCTTTACCGCAGCTATGGAAGACGATTTAGAGCGTGTAGCCGAAAATATGAAAGATTGGAAAACCCTTATTCGAGATTTTTGGGAACAATTTAACCCCACTTTGGAAATAGCTCTTAAAGAAGCATTTGTTCCTAAAGTCATGACCGAAATTGATTGTCCGAAATGTAAAATTGGCAAGCTACAAAAAGTTTGGGCTCGTTCTAAGTATTTCTTTGGATGTTCTCGTTATCCTGAATGTGATTATTCTTCCCCTGTGGAAGAAATTACATTTAATAAAGAAGATTATGCTACTGACTTTGATTGGGAGCAACCTTGTCCTAATTGTGGCTCTGAAATGAAAATTAGACACGGACGTTACGGAGCATTTTTAGGTTGTACAAAGTATCCTGAATGCAAAGGTATTATCAATATTCCTAAAAAAGGTGAGGAAGCGCTATCGCAACAAGATCTCCCTTCTTGCCCAGCCATCGAATGCCCCGGCCATATGGTAGCTCGAAAATCTCGTTTTGGTAAAATTTTTTATTCTTGCTCGACTTTCCCCGAATGTGATGTCATTGTTAATAATTTAGAGCAGGTAGAAAATAAATATCCCAATCATCCGCGCACACCCTACGAGAAAAAAGGAAAAAAAGCTGCAGCTAAAACAGCTACTAAAGAAAAAACAAAGAAAACTGCAAAAGCTAACGCTTCAAAAGCGACTAAAAAAATCAAATCGACCCCCGATAAACCAAAGAAAGTAAGGCAAATGCCTGTTTATCAAGTTTCTCCTGAATTAAAAGGGATTATAGAGGTTTCAGAAATAACCCGTGGCGACATGACGAAAAAAGTTTGGGATTATATTAAAACACATCAACTTCAAGATACAAACAATAAACGGCTAATTATACCAGATGCCAAGCTTTCGCAAGTTTTTGGAACAACGCAGCCTGTAGACATGTTTAAAATGGCTACTTTATTAAGCGCTCATCTCAAAAAATAATTAAATGCCAGAAAAAGAAATCAAGAAGCTGGAGCGTAACGGAGTCGAACCGTTGGCCTCAACAATGCCATTGTTGCGCTCTACCAACTGAGCTAACGCCCCAAAAGAAAAGCAATGGTAATGATCTTGTTTTTTTTGATCAAATAAATAATTATTCTTCATTTGAGTCAGCCTTTATATCGCAATTGATTTTAAAACGAATTATATTATTTATAATGCAATGAAATGATATCTAGCATGTCGACAATAATCTCATTTAAATTCATTTTTTACATTAACTGACAATACTTTTAATTGAATTGGATATTTGCCTCAGCAAACATTTCCTAAGCTTCATCAATGGTCCACGACTTATCGTTCTCGATATGGCATTGCTCAAATAATCTTAGGATTTGCTCTTTTTTCTATTGGAAAGGCTGGTAGTCAATTAAATTGAACACACTCAAATTATTTAGATATTTATCAACAGACCATGTCCTTAGGTTTGTTGTACGCCAAGCATGGTACTTTTAATTTTTTGCGTGCGAAATTGGAAAGTCATACATGGGAAAAATAACTTTCGCTTATGATTTTTATGGCCGCAAATTTTTGCCTGCTCTCTCTTCTCAATATGACATTCAATTAAGAACTTTTGAAAAAATTAAAAATGTGATGGATGGTCTCTATTTTATCACTTTTTTTCCTCCACGAATTTCATATCGATTTGACTAAAGTTTGCAATGAAATTCCATTTTTTCAATATTCTTTATTCATCCGATATGTTAAAGCTCTTGTATAATAAAGGTTTTTAAAAAATTCAGGAAAGTTCTGCATTCGAAGTAATTAGACATTTAGATAATCAATTGACATAGCTTTATTATGTCATTTGAGATAAGGGATCCCATGCCTTTTTTTAACAATATTTCTCTTTTACCACCAGACCCAATTTTAAATCTTTCTATAGACTTCTCTCTTGATCAAAATCCTCAAAAAATTAATTTGAGTGCAGGAACTTATAAAACTGCAGATGGACATTCACTAGTTCTCACCAGTGTCCGAAAAGCAGAAATTGATCTGCTTCAAAAACATCTCAATAAAGATTATCAACCGATAGAGGGAAATAGTGTTTTCCTAAAAAATTCTTTAGAGCTGTTATTTGGTTCAGACCACGCTTTGTTTACCAATAAAAATTTTTTTGCTGTTCAAACCGTTGGAGGAACAAGCGCTTTAAGATTAGGAGGAGAGTTTTTAAATAAGCTTACTTGCCAAAAAATTTTTATTCCTCAACCATCGTGGCCAAACCACAAACAGGTTTTTGAAAAAACAGGTTTAAAAATTGATTCCTATCCTTACTTCGATTTTAATGCATACAAATTAAATTTTTCAGGAATGTGCCAAGCCATCCGCCAAATGTCAACTGGAAGCGTTATTCTTCTGCATGGTTGCTGTCACAATCCATCAGGCGTCGATCCAACTTTTGAACAATGGAAAGAGCTTTCTCAGCTGATTAAAAAACATGAACTCATTCCTTTTTTTGATATCGCTTATCAAGGATTTGGGAAAGATTTAGAACTCGATGCACAACCTATTCGGTACTTTGCTAGTGAAGGCCATGAAATGTTGATCGCTTACTCTTTTTCTAAAAATTTTGGTTTATACGGGGAGCGAGTAGGTTTTTTGACTGTTGTGACATCCCAACAAAAACAAATACCATCTATAGCTAGTCAATTAAAGGTTTTAATTCGTGCTAATTACTCCAATCCTCCTCTTCAAGGAGCTCGAATTGTTTCTACGATCTTGAGTTCACCAGAATTAACTGAAGAATGGAAAATAGAATTAAATAATATGCGTGACCGAGTTGTTGAAATGCGGAAAACATTTATTGCTTCTTTGTTAGTCAAAGGAGAAGATAAAAATTTAAACTACTTACACCAACAAATTGGTTTATTTGGTTTTTGTGGATTAAATTATTCCCAAGTCAATCGTTTGCGGAAAGAATTTGCTATTTATATTCCTAGCGACGGACGAATCAATATTGCAGGATTAAACACTCAAAATATTGAATATGTAGTCAATGCAATTTCATCTGTTATGTAGTAGTGAAGGCTCCCGCTTACAGGTGAAAGCTTCTAAAAGCTATTCTCAGGCCAACTAATCCGAAGGATAAAATATTTTACACTGCGTTAAAATCTCTTAAAGCCTTATTTCACATTCAGGACAGCAATGCGTTCTTTCGCCCAATGTTTTTTCGATGATCGCATTGACTGCAGCCTCATTTTGTATAGAAAACTGCATTTATCAAATTGGGTTTGTGATGCCTTAGCCTGTTTTTGTCGGATATAAAAGGAATTGAAATGTTTTTCGAATAATTATAAATCCATGCTACAATTTAGCTTATGAATCAGGCAACAAGTTTTAAAAACAGAAAGAATATGTATTTTTCTCATGCCTGTGCATTTGGTCTTTTTAGAAGGAGTAAAAAACCTGCGTATCCTTGTTAACTATCCAACTAAAGTAACGATTTCTTTTTTGGTGAATAACTTGAAAGTTGTTTCTTCAAGGTTGGTTCAAAAATGAACTATCCAAACATTCAACAGGCATAATAGGATAGCTATCTTGTGACTTCAGGCTATTTTTAGGGACATGTAGAGGAATTTCTTTTTACCGCGTCATTCGCAATATATTAAAAAGCAATAATCTCCGAGAGTTTAAATAATGTGATTCATCTCGACCTTAAAAAATCCGAATTTCCTCACGACTTGGTGAGATAAAGGCATTAAGTTAAAACAAAGGTAATCATCTTTTTTAAAGTTATAAAATGTTTATATATATTTTTTTTGAGCTTTGATATTAAGTGAACAAAAAATTTGCCATTTCCTATCTTATTATCTTTATCGCTTTAATTTTTTCTCTAAGCCTTTCAAGGCCGATTTCTGACAAGCTTAGAGGAGAGTCTGTCGCTCTCCTGGCTCCTTTGTGGAACAAATTACTTTATATTAAACATTTTATTTTACACCCGTTTGAAGCTCCGCCTTCCACAACAACTTTTTCTCTTCAAGAAGAAAATCAAAAACTTGAACTTACAAATCAATTGTTGAATAATGATCTAAAAACTCTTTACGAACTATTAGATCAACAGCAGTCTTTACAATTTCAATTAAATAAATTAGCTAATGAATATCCTCAAGAGCTTCAAATTTTACAAAAACAACAAGAACATACTAAACAACAATTTTTTACCAACCTTCAGTTACAAATCCAAACTAAGCCTGCTCGTGTTATATTTCGTTCTTTAGATACTTGGAACCAATCTTTGTGGATTAATGTTGGAGAATCTGATAATCCCCCAAATGATAAAATTATAGCTAAAAACAGCCCTGTGCTAGTAGGACAAACAATTGTTGGTGTCATCGATTATGTAGGAACTCACCAATCTCGCGTTCGATTAATTACAGACACAGGTCTAACCCCTTCTGTAAGAGCAGTTCGCGGTGGTGAACAAGAGCTATTTCTTGCTGAACAAATTGAATCTATTCTTATTCAATTACAACGAAAAAACACTAAAATTATTTCAAAAGAAGACTCAGATCAAATTGCTAAGTTTTTATCTCATTTAAAAACAGTTTTAAAAACTCATAAAAAGACTTGGTATCTTGCTAAAGGTCATTTACAAGGAATTAAACGACCAAATATACGAGGACAATCGTTTATTTTAAAAGGAACAGGATTTAACTATGATTTTGCTGACGAGGAGGGTAATGGAAGAGATTTAAGAACAGGTAAACCTCTGAATCAAGAAGGTACAGCTGTCCCCCTTTTAAAAATGTATGATCTTTTAGTCACAACAGGAATGGATGGAGTGTTTCCAGCAGGTTTGAAAGTAGCCACAATTAGTAAAATTCATTTACTTAAAGAGGGAGATTATTTTTATGAGATTGAAGCTATTCCTTTAAGCGTGGATTTAGAAAGTTTATCTTTAGTATTCGTCATCCCTCCCGTTGGATATATAAAAAACTTAGTTAATTAGGACCACTTGTTTTATGCAAACTTCCATCGGTATTGTTATTCCCACTTTTCAGGCCGCCAAACACCTTCCTCTCTGTTTAGGACCTCTTATTCAATCTAGCCTAAAACCACGCATTCTCATTATTGATTCTTCTTCCACAGATGAAACAATTTCTATTGCGCAAGCCATGGGTGTTGAAACACTTACTATTCCGCAAACTGAGTTTAATCATGGATTAACGAGAGAAAAAGGCAGACAATTTCTCAATACAACCATAACAGTCATGATGACACAAGATGCCTATCCAACATCTGCAAGTATGTTAGAAAAACTCATTAGTCCTTTACTTCTCGGAAAAGCTTGTGTTTCTTATGCAAGGCAAATACCTCACCAAGGAGCAGGTTTTTTTGCCAGCTTCCCACGTCAATTCAATTACCCTTCAGAAGGTCATATCAGAAGCATTAAAGATGTAAAGAAATATGGAGTCTATACTTTTTTTTGTTCTAATTCTTGTGCCGCTTATTTAAATGCTGCCTTAGATGAAATTGGCGGTTTTTCACCTGTTTTATTCGGCGAAGACACAGTTGCGGTTGCACAACTCCTGCAAAGAAATCATCGAATTGCTTATGTTGCAGAAGCTGAAGTGCATCATTCGCATGACTATACACTTAAACAAGAATTTTGCCGTCATTTTGATATTGGTTATGCCAGAACTTCTTACCAACATTTATTGGAAAAGGGGGGAAAAGATGCAAAACGAGGATTTCATTATTTAAAAGCCCTATTGAAAACTTTAAAACAAAAACAACCACACTTTATTCCTTATGCTCTTTTACAAACAGCAGTAAAGTTATTAGGATATCGTTGCGGACAAGCATCTCTTTACGCTCCCTTATGGTTGAAGAAATCATTAAGCAGTCAAAAATACTATTGGAAAGAATAATGCAGACAATTTTAATCTCCAAACCTCAAATAAAATTAGTTGGAGTTAGTGTTAGAACTAGCTATAAACAAGAATTAGATAAAATGGAAAGCGCTATTTTTCCTTGTGTAAAACGCTATTTTCACGAAAAGCTTGCTGATAAAATTCTTCATAGAATAAAGCCGGGGACAACCTTTTGCGTTTATACAGATTATGAAAGTGATTATAAAGGCTCTTATACCTATTTTATAGGAGAAGAAGTTCTCTTATTTGATGATCAACTATCTACAAAATTTCAAACGCTACTCATTCCTATGCAGCAGTATGCAAAATTTACAACGGCGCCAGCTCCCATGCCTGATGTGATTGTGAATGCATGGAATTATATCTGGAAAATGTCAGCCTCAGAGCTAGGCGGAGAGCGCCGATATAATGTAGATTTTGAAATTTATGATGAAAGAGCCACGGATCATCAAAATATTGTTTTAGATATTTATGTGGGAATTAAACAGCTTACCTAATTTGAATATGAATACTTATTTATATAAATGAATTAAAATTTCAAATAGATAAAAAAAATTAGAGAAAAATATTAAAGAATTTTTTATTCCTTTCACTTTTATTTTAATCTGATGATATATAGCTATTCAATTGAAAAATGCTGGATTGCTAGCCTTAGTTAAAACTAGTTAAAATTTTTAAATTAAAAAATAATTTTTATTTTGCTGAAAATTACAAGATTTTCCTCATATATTTTTTTCAAATAAAATCAGTATCAAGGGCTATATGAATTTTACTTCTGCCGTTTTTCAAGATAGGCTACCAGTACAGTGGAGTATCCTATCTTCGAATATGAAAATTCTTGTTAAAGAGTTGGCAGAAACTGCAAAAGAAACTGTTAGCTTACCTTCGCTAAAAACTAAAAAAGCTTTTTTTAAAGCGATTCAAGAAAAGCAGCGCAATTTAAGAAATTCTTATCATAACAGCTTTTGGGGCCATGCTATTAAGCATTTGGAATGTTTTGAAGATTGGGAGTTTACATACCTAAATAACCCCTTCATTTATGTAGAATTCTTAAATAGTCAAAGAATTACCCATCAGGCCGCACGCACACAATTAAAAATATACGAAACTGCTCATAATATTGCTCAAATAATCCTGCAACATAGCAGTAGCTTTCAATGGAAAAAAACCTGCGCTTTACAACTGATGGTATGCGACATGTGGAATACGTTTGTTGCTTCATCTAGTTTCTGTACGGCTAGCCATTGTTTACCACCCATTGCTAAGTGGGCAGAAGATGAGATAGGTCATTGGGCACTTTTCAAGCATTCTATTAAAAAAGAGCGTGCTATTTCTATAAACGGACTAGAAGACTCTATTCCTATTGTTTCTTTTCCTTTATCTTATTCTTCTAAAGGAATATTAAGTTGGCTTGTATTAGCCCGTGAAACTGCTCACACTATTTTGGAAACAAATCCAAAAGCTAAAAAAATTTTATCAAATGCCATTAAGAAAGACATTTATCAAGCTTTGGAATATTACCCAGAGGATATAAAGAAAAATTGGGCTAACTACTGGGGTAACAGGTTTAGCGAGATCGGTGCTGATGTGATGGCTATTCTATATATGGGTCCGGCTGCTGCAATTGGCTTAATTGCATTTTTGAGATGTCATCGACCCGATCAGACTTTATCTAATAACATAGATTTAAATGATTCTCATCTGGCCGGTACTTTAAGAGGATTGCTGGTTGCTCATGCAGTCTCTTACCTAAATATCTCAGTGTTCGCAAAAACATGTTGGGTAGATTATTTACTTCATGAGGTAAAAAAGAATTTTGACAAAACAAATTGGGAGTTTGCGAATATTTGTGCTAGACAAGCTGCTAAAACAATCATGCATACTCCCATAAGTGGCAATCAATCTCTAAAAGATATTAAATGTTGGAGTAACGAAGATGAAAATCTTGTTGCTTACTATTTAGACGGCGTAAGCTTGAACAAAGAGTTTATTCATTATAAGGCTCCTCATATTATTGCTAGTGCTAATTTACATCTTCTTTTAAAAGTGCAGTTACATGTTTCAAATGATGGCCGAATTGGTCATATATTTAACCAAATGATTGACCATCTATACAAAAAAGGGCAGGCGCAAATAACAAATCGAAATTGTTTAAGTTGTTCTATTACTCAAAGAGATATTTTTCCTTATTGTCCAGCACCGGCACAAGAAAGAAGTCACTCCAATCCCATAACGAAAGTTAAAAAAATCCAGGCTAAAAATGCAATTGATCCATTGATAGTTGTAGCAATAGTAGTCATATTTTTTGGAGTAATAATACTCACCGAAAAGAGTAAAAAAGAGTAATAGCATAGCTGAACAATAAATGGCTTGAGGCTCATCATGCAAAAAACAAGGTAGATTCACAGCCTTGCATGTAGTTAAAAAAGGTTACAGGCCATCTCTGTTGACCTGCTCCAAAATTTAAAACATTATGAGTAGAGGTCATCGCCCGCTAATTTTCTTCTTTAAAGCAAGGACAATCTATCAAGTAAATAGGTTTGATGCATTGAAGCAAGACCATTTTATTCAATTCGCATTTTTAAACATTTTTTCAATAGAAATTTTGATGTTCTAAAAAGGATTTTACTTATAGTTAATTGAATTTAATTGTGCATTTATATACATATTTGACAAAAAGTATAATCAATAGCTTTTGCA